>DATJPE010000049.1 GCA_035506535.1 Actinomycetes bacterium
TCCGGCCGAGCATCCGGCCCCGGACGTGCGACGACCCCCGCCGGGGGGGAGAGCGGGGGTCGTCACCACGATCCGGGCCCGGGGGGGAGGGGTCGGACCGTGGGCGTCGACGTAGGACGTCGACGTCACCATCGTGTACCCGGACGGCCACTCTCGGCAAACCCCCGAGGGGTCCTCCATTCGGGTGAACCTTCACGCAGAGTGTCCGTACGACCTCGGTTCACCGTGCCGTCCTAGCATCGTCGGGTGCCCCACCTGCCCGCCGCGTTCTTCGACCTCGACAAGACCATCATCGCTCGGTCGAGCACCCTGGCTTTCAGCCGGCCGTTCGGGCGGGCGGGGTTGTTGAACCGCCGCGCGGTGCTGCGCAGCGCGTACGCGCAGCTCGTCTACGTCATGAACGGCGCCGACCACGACCAGCTCGAGCGGATGCGCGCCTACCTCTCGGAGATGGTCGCCGGCTGGGAGGTCGAGCAGGTGCGCGGGATCGTGGCCGAGACCCTGCACGACATGATCGACCCGATGGTCTTCGCCGAGGCGAGCGACCTCATCGAGCAGCACCGGCAGGCCGGGCACGCCGTCGTCATCGTCAGCTCGAGCGGGTCGGAGGTCGTCGAGCCCATCGGGGAGATGCTCGGGGCCGACCAGGTGATCGCCACCCAGATGGTGATCGAGGACGGCCGCTACACCGGCGAGGTCTCCTTCTATGCCTACGGCCCGATGAAGGCGGAGGCGATGCGGGCGCTGGCGCAGGAGAAGGGGTACGACCTCGCGGCGTCCTACGCCTACAGCGACTCCTTCACCGACCTGCCGATGCTCGAGGCGGTCGGCCACCCGTACGCAGTCAACCCCGACCGCGCGCTGCGCAAGGCGGCGGCCGAGCGCGGCTGGCCGGTGCTGTCCTTCGCCCGGCCGGTCGCGTTGCGCCGCCGCTTCCCCGGTGCGGACGCCTCCACGCCGCAGAAGGCCGCGGCCGTGGCCGTCGTCGGGGCGGCCACCGCCGGCTTGGTCTGGTACGCCCGCCGGCGCATCGTCCGCGTGCGCTGATCGGCGACCGACACGCCGTTCGGGGGTTCCCTTCGCGGGTGGTTCGGCGTATCAAGGCCTGCACGGGCCGTCAGGTTCGGTCCTTCGAGCCCCACTCCCGGGGGTCGGAGTCCGCACCCGACGGGCCGCCCCGGCAGCCGGGCACCCACGCGGCGATCTGCTCATGTACGGGCCGTCGCGACGGGCTCGACCCGGTCCGACGAACTGACGACTGCACGCTTGGTCACCCGGGCTGACGGGTGCGGACGGCGCCTCCTCCGAGGCGCCGTCCGCTCGTCACCAGGACCTCACCGCCGGTCGCCCTCAGGCCCGCTCGGCGCGCAGCACCTCGGTGCGGGCGATGTCCGCACCCCGGGCGAGCGCCTCTGCGCAGTGCACCAACCAGCGACGCACCCCCTCAGCGGTCCCCGTGGCGTAGGCGGCCTGCGCGGCGGCGTACTCCGCGCGTCCCATCCGCAGGTGTCCCTCCTCGGGAACGGCGAGGGCCGACGGGTCCACACCGCGCGCCACGAGCACGCAGCGCGACACCAGTCGGGCGACGACGCCGGAGGTGGCCCCGAAGATCCGACCATCCAGGATCTCCGCGTGCGCCACCGCCGCGGCCACCAGCGCCGGGGACCGCGTCGGCGCGGCCAGGAGTCCGACCAGCGCCTCCAGCCGCCTGGCGGCGGCGTCGTCCACCGGCCGCCCCGGCGGGGCGGGATCGTCGATCCCGGCGACCGCGCGTACGTGCATGCGCGCGAGCGCCTGCCCGGGCGCGGTCGCGAACGCGTCCGCAAGCCCGCCGATCTCGGCGTAGAGCCCGAGGACGTTGCGTGAGAGCGGGTCGGGCAGGGGGGCCACGAACGCATCGAGTGCGCCCGCGCGGTCCTCGAGCGCGACCGAGGCCCAGGCCGAGCGCCGCAGGGACTCGGCGGAGACCGACGCCGCCCGGGCACGGTTCGCGGGCACACGGGACTCGCGGCGCAGCGAGTCCACCGACGCCCGGGCGGCCTCTATCGTCTCGAACACCCCGTCCAGCAGGGCGAGGGCAGCCAGGGGATCCGGCGAGTCGCTCACCGCAGGATCCTGTCCGCTCGGCTGCGCGAAAGGCGGCAAACGGACCGAACCGGCTCGGCGGATGGTTGGCTGAGCCCGAGCAGCGGCACGGCCCCGACGAGAGGTGCGACATGAGCGAGGAGACCCTGTCCAACCTGTTGCACGAGGCGCGCCGGTTCCCGCCGACTCCCGAGTTCGCCGCCGCCGCGAACGTCGACGCCGGCTGGTACGAGCGCGCCGACCGGGACCGCCCGGCGTTTTGGGCCGAGCAGGCGGGCCGGCTGGACTGGGACGAGCCGTGGACGGAGGTCCTGGACTGGACGAACCCGCCGTTCGCGAAGTGGTTCGTCGGCGGGAAGCTCAACGTCGCGGTGAACTGCGTCGACCGCCACGTCGCCGCCGGGCTCGGGGACCGCGTCGCCTACCACTGGGAGGGCGAGCCGGGCGACCGGCGCACCATCACCTACGCCGACCTGCACCGGATGGTCTGCCAAGCGGCGAACGCGCTGACCGAGCTCGGGGTCCGCACCGGCGACCGGGTCGCGATCTACATGCCCATGCTGCCCGAGACGGTGGTCGCCATGCTCGCCTGCGCCCGGCTCGGGGCGCCGCACACGGTCGTCTTCGGCGGGTTCTCCTCCGAGGCGCTGCGCAGCCGCATCCTCGACTGCGGTGCCACCGCGGTGATCACGGCGGACGGCGGGTACCGGCGCGGCTCCGCGTTCGCCCTCAAGCCGCAGGTGGACGAGGCGCTGGAGGACTGCCCCGAGGTCCACCACGTGCTCGTGGTACGGCGTACCGGCCAGGACGTCTCCTGGACCAAGGACCGCGACGTGTGGTGGCACGAGCTCGTGGATGCCCAGCCAGCCGTCCACGATGCGGAGCCGATGGACGCCGAGCACCCGCTGTTCGTCATGTACACCTCGGGCACCACCGCGAAGCCGAAGGGGATCCTGCACACCTCCGGCGGCTATCTCACGCAGGCCTCGTTCACCCACTGGGAGGTCTTCGACCTCAAGGCCGGGAGCGACGTCTGGTGGTGCGCCGCCGATATCGGATGGGTCACCGGGCACAGCTACATCGTGTACGGCCCGCTCTCCAACGCCGCCACCTCGGTGATGTACGAGGGCACCCCCGACACCCCGACCCGAGACCGGTGGTGGCAGATCGTCGCGCGGTACGGCGTCACGCTGCTCTACACCGCCCCGACGACGATCCGGACCTTCATGAAGTGGGGTCCGGAGCTGCCCGCTGCGCACGACCTGTCCTCGCTGCGCCTGCTCGGCAGCGTCGGCGAACCGATCAACCCGGAGGCCTACATCTGGTACCGCCACCACATCGGCGGTGACCGAACCCCGGTCGTGGACACGTGGTGGCAGACCGAGACCGGCGCCATCATGGTCAGCCCGCTGCCCGGAGTGACCTCGGGCAAGCCGGGCGCCGCGATGCGGCCGCTGCCGGGGATCGCGGCCGACGTCGTCGACGACGCTGGCCGCTCGGTTCCCGACGGGGCCGGCGGCTACCTCGTGCTCGAGGAGCCGTGGCCGGGCATGCTGCGCACGATCTGGGGGGACGACGCCCGCTACGTGGAGACGTACTGGTCTCGCTTCCCGGCCCGCTACTTCGCCGGCGACGGCGCGAAGAAGGACGCGGACGGCGACTTCTGGCTGCTGGGTCGCGTCGATGACGTCATGCTCGTCTCGGGCCACAACATCTCGACCACCGAGGTGGAGTCGGCGCTCGTGTCGCACCCGGCCGTCGCTGAGGCCGCCGTCGTCGGGGCGAGCGACCCGGTGACCGGCCAGGGGATCGTCGCCTTCGTCATCGTCCGCAGCGGCGTCGAGCACGCCGAGGGCGACGCCTTCGTCCAGGAGCTGCGTCAGCACGTCAGCCACGAGATCGGCGCCATCGCCAAGCCGCGCCAGATCATGGTGGTGGCCGAGCTGCCCAAGACCCGCTCCGGGAAGATCATGCGCCGGCTGCTGCGGGACGTCGCGGAGCATCGCGAGCTGGGCGACGTCACCACCCTCGCCGACCCCACGGTGATGGGACTGATCGCCTCGGGGCTCGACGCCTCGGGCGAGGAATGACCGGCAGGCCCGTTGGCCGAGCAACCGCAGCTGCCCGCACCCGAGCCGCCCGAGGTCGCCCGACGTGACCGCCCGTTCGTGCTCGAGGCGCTTCGTCAGGAGACCGTCGGCGGGCTGATCCTCGGTCTGGCCACCGTCGTCGCCCTGGTCTGGGCGAACTCGCCCTGGCAGGCCTCCTATGTGGCGTTTCGCGACCACGAGGTCGGTCCCGAGGTCCTCGGCCTGCACATGTCGCTCCAGGAGTGGGCGGCCGACGGGCTGCTGTGCGTGTTCTTCTTCGTCGCCGGTCTCGAGCTCAAGCGCGAGGTGACCGTGGGGTCCCTCGCCCGGCCCGCCCAGGCGGTGCTGCCGATCGTGGCCGCGGTCTGCGGCATGACGGTCCCGGCGCTGATCTTCCTCGCAGTGACCGCCGGCGACCCGCGGGCGGAGCGGGGCTGGGCCGTGCCCACCGCCACCGACCTCGCCTTCTGCCTCGCGGTGCTCGCCGTGACCGGCCAGGCGATCCCGGGCTCCCTGAGAGCCTTCCTGCTCACCCTCGCTGTCGTCGACGACTTCCTGGCCATCATCCTCATCGCCGTGCTCTTCTCCTCGGGGCTGCAGCCGTGGTGGCTGCTCTGGGCGGTGGCGGGCGCGGCGGTCTACGGCCTGCTCCAGCACCGTCACGTCGACGCCTGGCCCGTCCTGCTGGCGGTGGCGGTCGCGGTCTGGCTCTGCACGCAGGCCTCCGGGGTCCACCCCACCGTCATGGCCGTGGTCCTGGGGCTGCTCACCCGGGTAGGACCCGCCCCCTCACCCGTCGAGCGCTTCGAGCACGCCCTGCGGCCCTTCTCTGCCGGGCTGGCCGTGCCCGCGTTCGCGCTGCTCAGCGTCGGCATCCCGCTCTCGCTGGCCTCGCTGGGCTCGGCGCTGACCGACCGGGCCGCGGTCGGAGTGATCGTGGCCAGGGTGCTCGGCAAGGCCATCGGGGTCTTCGGGGGCGCGTGGCTGGTCGTCCGCTTCACCCGCGCCCGGCTCGCTCCGGACCTCGCCTGGGCGGACCTGTTCGCGCTGGCCACGCTGACCGGGATCGGCTTCACCGTACCGCTCCTGGTGAGCAGCGAGGCCTACGGCGTCGGCACCCCGCGCGACCGGGCCGTCACCGCAGCCGTGCTGGTCTCCGCCCTGGTCGCGGCCACCTTGGCGTCGGTCCTCCTCCGTCGACGGCACCGCCACTACGCCGCGCGGGGCGACGGTCCGGCATGATCAGGGGCTGCGGCATCCGATGCCCGCCCGTCACGAGGAGCCCGACCGATGACCACGACCAGCCAGCCCCGCCTGTCGGAGCTCGTGGCGAGCGCCACGAAGGACGTCCAGACCCTCATCCGCGGCGAGATCCAGCTCGCCAAGGCGGAGGTCACCGGCGCGGTCAAGACCGCCGGCACCGGGATCGGCCTCGCGGTCAGCGCCCTCGAGGTCGTCCTCTTCGCCGTGCTGCTGTTCGCCTTCGCCCTCGCCTTCGGCATCGACGAGGCCCTCAACTGGCCGCTGTGGAGCGGGTTCGCGATCGTGGGCCTGCTGCTCGTCATCCTGGCGGCCGTCCTCGGCCTGCTTGGCCTGCGTAAGGCCAAGCAGGTGCGCGGACCCGAGCAGACGATGCTCGAGGCGAACAAGACCATGGAGGCGCTCGCCGACCGCTCCGGGAAGGGCTACGAGGCGGGCCTGGTCGACCGCGACCTCTGACCCTCAGCGCGCGCAGGCCCCGGTCGCCACCGGGGTCGTCGCGCTGCGCCCGGCGGCGAGCGCGGGCGCGACCGCCTTCGCGGTCAGGGCATATCCGGTCTGCGGGTCGTCCAGGGAGGCCGCGAACACCAGGCCGAGCACCGATCCGGACGGCGACAGCAGCGGACCGCCGCTGTTGCCCTCGCGGACGCTCGCCCGCAGGCTGTAGACCTCGCGGCGAGCCCCCGGACGGCCGTGGATGTCGCGACCCACGGCCACGAGCACCCCGCGCACGCGGGCGGGGGTCGTCGCGAGCGGACCGTCCTCGGGGAAGCCCGCGACAACGGCGGCGTCGCCCCGGCCGGCGGTCCCGGCGAAGCTCAGCGGTGCGGCCGACATCCCGTGGACGTCGAGGACCGCGACGTCGGTCCGGGGGTCGAGCACGACCACGTCGGCATCCAGGCCGCGCCCCACACCCTCGACGTACACACGGACGCGGTCCGACCCGGCCACGACGTGCGCGTTGGTCATCACCCGCCCCGCCGAGACGACGAAGCCGGAGCCCTCGAGGCTCGCATGGCAGGCGCGCGCGTCGGAGACGACCTTGACCACGGAGGCCTCGGCGGCCCGCACGCCCGGCTCCGACGCGGTGGTGGGATCGGGCGGTGCGACGGGCGCGATGCGCTCGATGGCGTCCCCGAACACCGACGGGAAGCCGGAGTCGGCGACCAGCCCGGCGAAGGCGGACACGAAAGCCTGCGGCGAGACTGGAACCGCCTCGCCCACGAGACGGACCACGGTCGAGTCGTGCATCGACTCGCTGAACGGCAGCGAGGGGCTGTCCCCCGCCGCCTCGCCGAGGAGCCAGGCGGACAGGCACACGAGGACACCGGCCCCGATCGCGCCGAGAGTCCGGTCCACCTGCCGGCTGGGGCCGTGGGACAGGGCCGCGCGCAGCGAGCGCCCGGCGAAGGACGCCAGGCTCTGCACGAGGGCGGCGACGAACAGCACCAGCGCGAGCGCGGTGCCCGCCCGCAGCAACCCAGGCTCCAGGCCGCCGAGCAGGTGCGGGACGAGCGTCAGCCCGAGCACCACGCCGAGCAGGAAGCCCCCGAAGGAGAACGCGGAGACCATGAGCCCCTGCTGGTAGCCCGCCCACACGAAGAGCGGTAGCAGGACGAGGACGACGATGTCGAAGCCGGTCACGGGGTGCCGCTTCCCGTCCCCGGGGCGGGTGTCGCGGAGCCGGACAGGCCCAGCTGGTCCAGGTCCTCGACGATCGCGCGGTCCCAGGGACGTTCCCACCCGCCGAGCGCGAGGATCCGGTCGAGCAGGCCGCCGGTAAATCCCCACACCGTCATCCCGGCCACCCGGAACGCCGGCCCGACCCAGCCGCTCGGATAGCGGATCCGCAACCGGTTCGCCGGGTCGACGAGGTCTGCGAGGGGAACCCGGTGCACCGCCGCGACCTCCGCGGGGTCGACCGGCGCGACGGCGGAGGGCTCGCGCCACCAGGCCAGAACCGGCGTGACCAGATAGGAGGACACGGGCAGGTGCAGCTCGGGCAGGACCGCGAACACCTCGACACCGCCCACCCGGACCCCGGTCTCCTCGGCCGCCTCGCGCAGCGCTGCACCGACCGGCCCGTCGTCCTCCGGGTCGAGTGCGCCCCCCGGGAACGCGGGCTGTCCCGCGTGGGCGCGCAGCTGGTGGGCCCGCTCGATCAGCAGGACGTCACCGTGGCCCGGTCGGCGCTCGCCGAAGAGCACCAGCACGGCCGCATCGCGAGTCTCGCCCTGCGGCATGGGCGGCACCCGGAAGCGCACCCGCGCCGCCACGTCGGGCGCAGCCGCCCGGTCCGCGAGCGGACGAAGCCACTCGGGCAGCGCGCTCACGAGCCGTCCTTGACCAGTTTGGCCGCGGCGACCGGGTCGGTCTCCCCGACCCCGAAGGAGGGGCACCAGTGCGCCACCGGACAGGCGCCGCAGGCGGCCCGGCGCGCGTGGCAGCGCCGGCGGCCGTGGAAGATGAGACGGTCGCTCAGCAGGGTCCAGTCCTTGCGAGGGAACAGCGCGGCCAGGTCGGCCTCGATGCGGATCGGGTCGTTCTCGCTCGTCCAGCCCAGACGGCGGGACAGTCGCGCGACGTGAGTGTCGACGGTGATCCCCGGGATACCGAAGGCGTGGCCGAGCACGACGTTCGCCGTCTTGCGCCCGACCCCGGGCAGGGTGACGAGGTCGGCCAACCGGCCCGGGACCTCACCCCCGAAGCGGTCGCACAGTTCCTGGCCGAGGCCCATGAGGCTGCTCGCCTTGGCGCGGAAGAAACCGGTGCTCATGATCATCGACTCGAGCTCCGCCCGGTCCGCGGCGGCGTACTCGGCGGCACTCGGGTAGCGCGCGAACAGTGCCGGGGTCACCTGGTTGACCCGCTTGTCGGTGCACTGAGCCGACAGGATCGTCGCGACCAGCAGCTCCAGCGGCGTGGTGAAGTCCAGCTCGCAGCGGGCGTCCGGATAGGCCTCGGCGAGCGCCCGGTGCGTTCGGCGCGCACGGCGCACCAGCGCCGTCCGGGTCTGTTCCGGAGCGCTGCGCGAACGCGCCGCCGCCACCACGTGCGCCAGCGTACGTGGGGGCGTCGAACGCCACCGGAGGCGCGATGCGCCAACAGGGTGCCACCGTCCGGGTGACTCCCCGTGAGCGCGTCTCAAGCAGCTGCCCGGCGGGGTCGAACCTCGCCTCGTCGGCAGGAGTTCCGGCGCACACGGACAGTCACGGGGAAGGAGCGTCGGCGGTGGTCGAGGCGACGACGGCTCGGGCGGTGGAATCGCCGGCCCGGACCCGGGCGGGCGCTCGCCCCAAGCCGCAGCGCAACCCGGAGTTCGCTCACCTGACGCTCACCGCGCTGCGCGCCTACCGCCTCTCGCTCTCGCGCGAGGAGTCGCGCGTCTCGTACTGGCGCCGGCTGATCCAGGCCCGCCTGGACGTGCTGGAGGCACAGGCCTCGGACGTGCCCGGCTCGGTGGCCGCCCGCGGGATCGCGCGGGACAGCGACCGCGTCGAGCGACTGCGCGGCGTCCTGGCGGAGGTCCGGCCGGTGGACGGGCGGACCGCCCTGCTGTCCACCTCGGTCGACGACGTGCTGCCGCTCCCCGACCTCGAGGAGCTCTGGTCGCGCGAGGTCCACGCCGACGACGAGGACCAGGTACGCGCGCTGCGCACCGACCTCGCCGTCGCTGAGCTGCAGCTGTCGGCCTACCGGGGCGCGCTGCACCGGCAGCTGGGCGCGGCGACCGCGGAGCTCGTGGCCCGCTACCACGAGGACCCTCAGCTGTGCCTGTCTGCGCTTCCCTTCCGCTGAGCGGCGCTCGCTGCGGCAGGATGCGGGACAGCACCCGCACCGCCTGACCGAGAACCCGGGACGGCGGCTTCCTCGAGGCGGTCCCGCATGCCCGAACGCTCGCTGTCCCGCACCGCGCTGTTCGCGGCCCTCGACGAGGAGGCGGCCGAGTCGCTTCGCGCCTCGATGACCCAGGTCGACGTCGACAAGGGCAACGTGCTCTTCTCCGAGGGCGAGCCCGGTGACCGCCTCTTCCTCATCGTCGACGGCAAGATCAAGCTCGGCGCCTCCTCCAGCGATGGCCGGGAGACGCTGCTCGGTGTCCTCGGGCCGGGGGAGATGTTCGGCGAGCTGAGCCTGTTCGATCCCGGCCAGCGCACCTCCACCGCGACCGCGCTCACCAGGGCCACCCTGATCGGTCTCGGGCACGACGACCTGATGCCCTGGCTGCGCGAGCGCCCCGAGGTGGCGGCGGCCCTGCTCCAGGCGCTGGCCCAGCGCCTGCGCCGGACCAACGAGGCGATGGCCGACCTGGTCTTCCGCGACGTGCCGGGACGGGTCGCCAAGGCACTGCTCGACCTCGCCGGCAAGTTCGGCACCCCTCAGCCCGACGGCGGGATCCTCGTCACCCACGACCTCACCCAGGAGGAGCTCGCCCAGCTCGTCGGCGCGTCGCGGGAGACGGTGAACAAGGCCCTCGCGGACTTCCAGAACCGGGGGTGGATCCGGGTCGAGCAGCGCTCGGTCCTGCTCGTCGACCTGGAGCGCCTGGACCGGCGGGCGCACTGATCCAGGGCTGCGCAGCTTCAGCTCAGCGCCCTCACGTCTGCGCGCCGCCCAGCTGGGCCAGATAGGCGAGCGCCGCGCGGACAGTGGCGGTGGCCGCCGGCCACAGCGCGCGGTCGACGTCGGCGTAGACGACCTCGACGACCTCGGCAGGCGTACGCGCTCCCGCTCGCACGGCGCCGGCGACCTGGGCCAGCCGCTCCTCCCGGTGGGCCCGGTAGGCGCGCAGCACCCCGACAGGATCGTCGAGCACCGGCCCGTGGCCCGGGAGCAGCCGGGCCGCGTCGGAGGCGGTGCACACGACCAGCAGCCGGTCGAGGGACTCCAAGTACGGGCCCAGGCGCCCGTCCGGGTAGGCGACGACGGACGAACCGCGTCCGAGCACCGTGTCGCCGGTGAGCAGGTCAGGGCCGCGTCCCCCCGCGGCGTCGAGCAGGAAGCACAGCGAGTCCGCCGTGTGCCCCGGCGTGGCCACGACACGGACGACGACACCGGCGGCGGCCAGCACGTCGCCGTCGGCGAGCCCCTCGGCGCCCAGGCGGTGCGCCGGGTCGAGCGCGCGGACCCCGGGGACGGGACCGCGGGAGGCGGCCGCCGCGGCGAAGGCGACCGCCCCCTCCGCGTGGTCGGGGTGGCCGTGGGTGAGCAGCACCGCGGCCACCCGGCGGGCGTCGACCGCGGAGAGGACGGCGTCCCGGTGGGCCGGCAGGTCGGGCCCCGGGTCGACGACGATGCACTCCGGCGCGCCGGCGTCGCCGAGGACCCACGTGTTCGTCCCGTCCAGGGTCATCGGCGAGGGGTTCGGGGCCAGCACGCACGTCGCGTACGGCGTCACCGCGCCACCCGCCCACGGCCGGTCCGCACCGCCCGGGAGGACGTACCGCCCGCTCACGAGCCCGATGCTACGAAACACTCGCGTCACCCACGCGAACGCAACCTTCACTAGCCTGGCTTCGGGACGCTGCCGCTGGGGGGCGCGATGAACCGGTTCACGATCGACGAGCTGGCGGCGCGGACGGGGATGACGGTGCGCAACATCCGCGCGTTCCAGTCCCGGCACCTGCTGCCCGCCCCGGTCTGGCAGGGTCGCAGCAACCTCTACGACGAGTCCCACGTCGAGCGCATCGAACTGGTCCGACGCCTCCAGGACGAGGGCTTCACCCTGGAGTCGGTGCGCACGCTCATCGAGCGCGGCGAGGAGTTCACCGCGGAGGTCGCGCGGCTGCGCGAGGGGTTGGCGCCCGCCGACGTCGACGGCGACCCCGAGTGGATCCCGATGACCGAGCAGGCACTGCGGATCGCGGTGCGCGACTCCGCGCAGTCCGTGGAGCGACTGGTCCAGACCGGGGTGCTGCGCCTGGACGAGGAGGGCCAGCTGTGGGTCCGCCCCGACTTCGGCGTCCGGTGGCGGCTGCTCGAGCTGGGCCTCGGCCCGGACGAGCTGGCCGATCTCGTCGAGCTGGTCGAGCGGCGCGCCCGCTCGTTGGGCCGGGCCCTCGCCGGCCACCTGTCGGGGCTGCCCGGATCGCCGGCGCCCGGCGAGCTGGCCGGGCTGGCGGCACGGCTCACGACCGAGGCCCTGACGCCGGCCCTGCGCGAGGAGCTGGACCGAGCGCCGCGACAGAGGGCCACCCGTGGCGTGACACGTCCGGCCGGGCGCGGCAGCGAGGACTAGTGCCCTTCGTCCGAGGACACGGAGGTCAGCGGACCTCGACGACCAGGTCGATCTCGACCGGTGCGTCGAGCGGGAGCACCGCGACCCCGACCGCCGAGCGGGCGTGGACCCCGGAGTCCCCGAACGCCGCCTGCAGCAGCTCGCTCGCCCCGTTGACCACGCCGGGCTGGCCGGTGAAGTCGGGCGCCGAGGCGACGTACCCGACGAGCTTGACGACCCGTACCACCGCGCCGAGCTCGCCCACCTCGGCGCGCACCGCCGCCAGGGCGTTGAGCGCACAGGTCGCGGCGAGCTCCTTGGCCTGCTCGGGGCTGACCTCGGAGCCGACCTTGCCGGTCACGGCGAGCGCACCGGACACCATCGGCAGCTGGCCCGAGGTGTAGACGTAGCTGCCGGTACGCACCGCGGGGACGTACGCCGCCACCGGACGGGCGACCTCGGGCAGCGGGCGGCCGAGATCGGCGAGGCGCTCCTCGGGGGTCACGACGTCGCCCGCTTCAGGTACGCGACCAGCTGCTCGGAGCTCGGACCGGGGACCACCTGGACCAGCTCCCAGCCGTCGGAGCCCCAGGTGTCGAGGATCTGCTTGGTGGCGTGGACGAGCAGCGGAACCGTCGCGTACTCCCACGTCTGTCGTGGCGTGCCGCCCTGGGTGGTCGTCATGGGGTGAAGGCTAGGGCGTGACGCGCGGGCCCGCCCCGTAGGGTCTGGCGTCATGGCCAGGCCGAAGGACGCCCCGTCCAAAGACTGGCCCGACGTGCGCCTGCACGTGGTCACCGGCAAGGGCGGCACGGGGAAGACGACGGCCGCCGGGGCGCTCGCCCTTGCCCTGGCCTCCGGCGGCGGGCGGGTCCTCATCGTCGAGGTGGAGGGCCGGCAGGGCCTTGCCCAGCTGTTCGACACGCCACCGCTCGGCTACGCCGAGGAGCGGCTGGCGCCGGCACCCGAGGGCGGCGAGGTCTTCGGCCTCGCCGTCGACCCCGAGGACGCGCTGCTGGAGTACCTCGAGCTGTTCTATCGGATGCGCAGCGCCGGCCGGCTGCTCGACCGCTTCGGCGTGGTCGACTTCGCGACGACGATCGCCCCCGGGCTGCGCGACGTGCTGCTGACGGGCAAGGTCTACGAGGCGGTGGGCAAGCGCCGCGCCGGACGGCGGGAGTACGACGCCGTCGTCCTGGACGCTCCGCCGACCGGACGCATCGCGCGCTTCCTCAACGTCAACAGCGAGGTCGCCGGCCTCGCGAAGGTAGGGCCCATCCGCAGCCAGGCCGACTCGATCATGGGGCTGCTGCGCTCCCGCCGCACGGCCATCCACGTCGTGACGCTGCTCGAGGAGATGCCCGTGCAGGAGACGGTGGACGCGGTGGCGGAGCTGGCCGAGATCGGCCTGCCGGTCGGCGGCATCGTCCTCAACATGCTGCGCTCGGCCCCGCTCCGACCCACCGACCTCGCGGCCGCGGCCAAGGACGCCCTGCCGCGGGCGGAGGTCCTGGCCGGGCTCGGCGCCGCCGGGGTCGAGGCCACGCCCGAGACGGTCGCGGTGCTCCTGGAGGAGGCCCGCGAGGCGGCCGAGCGCGCCGCGCTCGAGCGGCGGGAGCGCCGGCGGGTCTCGGCGCTCGGACGGCCGATGTACGCGCTGCCGCTGCTCGCCGACGGCATGGACCTCGGCGGGCTGCAGGACCTCGCCGCCGAGCTCGCCGCCCAGGGGGCGGCGTGAGGAGGTGGAGGCGATGAGCCCGGCGCGCCGGTCTCGGGCCGTGCCCACACCGCTGCCGGCACCGGTCCCGCAGACCCTCGACGTCGACGCCATCCTCGATGACCCGACCGTGCGGATCGTCGTGTGCTGCGGATCCGGGGGGGTCGGCAAGACGACGGCCGCCGCCGCGCTCGGCGTACGCGCCGCGGAGCGCGGGCGCCGGACGGTGGTCCTGACCATCGACCCCGCCCGTCGGCTGGCGCAGTCCCTGGGTCTGACCAGCCTGGAGAACGAGCCCCGAGCGGTGCGCGGCGTCGACACGTCGGCGGGAGGACGCCTCGACGCGATGATGCTCGACATGAAGCGGACCTTCGACGAGGTCGTGACGGCGCACGCCGATGAGGTCAAGGCCCAGCAGATCTTCGCGAACCCCTTCTACCAGTCCCTGTCCTCCTCCTTCGCCGGCACCCAGGAGTACATGGCGATGGAGAAGCTGGGCCAGCTGCGCGCGCGGGCCGACGCGGAGGGCACCTGGGACCTCATCGTCGTCGACACCCCGCCGTCACGGTCGGCGCTGGACTTCCTCGACGCGCCCAAGCGGCTGGGGTCCTTCCTCGACGGGCGGCTCATCCGCATCCTCATGGCTCCGGCAAAAGCCGGCGGGCGAGCGTACCTGCGCTTCGTCGGCGCCGGGATCGAGCGGGTGACCAACGCCTTGACCAAGGTGCTCGGCGCCCAGGTGCTCAAGGACGTCCAGACCTTCGTGGCCGCCCTCGACACCATGTTCGGCGGGTTCCGTGAACGCGCCGACCAGACCTACGCGCTCCTGCAGGCGCCCGGGACCTCCTTCCTCGTCGTCGCCTCCCCCGAGCCGGACGCGCTTCGCGAGGCGTCGTACTTCGTGGAGCGGCTCGCCGCCGAGCACATGCCGCTGGCCGGGCTCCTCGTCAACCGGCTGCACCACGTCGGGCGTCTGGCGGGGCTGAGCGCCGAGGAGTCCATCGCGGCAGCCGAGCGCCTGGACCGGTTGGGCGGGCATCCCCTGACCTCGGCGCTGCTGCGACAGCACGCCGAACGTGAGCGCCAGGCGATCCGCGAGCGCCACGTCGTCGACCGGTTCGTGGCGGCCCACCCCGACGTCGCGCTCGCCTACGCACCGGCCCAGGCCTCCGACGTGCACGACCTGGCCGGCCTTCGGGCGGTCGCGGCCGCGGTCGCGGCGAACGCGGCTCGGTGAGGGTCGCGGCCGCGACGGCGCTGCCGAGCGGGCTCAGGCGCCCATCGCGGTGATGCCCGAGGGCATGTCGTGCAGGCCCAGGTAGTCGGCCCGGGCCGCCTCCAGCAGGGTCCGCCAGCTCGTCACGTCCGGGCGGCGCCGTAGCAGCGCCCGGCGCTCGCGCTCGGTCATCCCGCCCCAGACCCCGAACTCGACCCGGTTGTCGAGCGCGTCGGCGAGGCACTCGGTCCGGACCGGGCATCCCACGCAGATCGCCTTGGCCCGGTTCTGGGCGGCCCCCTGGACGAACAGGGCGTCGAGGTCGCTGCTGCGGCACGCCGCGCGCGCGCTCCAGTCCTCGCCCCGGTAGCTGTGGCCGTCCATGATCGCCGAAGGTAAAGAAGTGCGCCGCACCCACGACAGGCCCGAATGGTGGATCTCGGAGCCGCCCACCTGGACTATGGACAACGCCTCATGAGTCGCTTTCGGTCACTTCCGTCACACGAAGTGGGCGGCCGCCTGCGTGGCGTGGCCCTGTTGGTCGCTTAGGCTTGAGCGGTGGTGCGTCCTTCCCCGCGTGCCGGCGTGCGCCGTGGCCTGCGTCTGGGTGCCGGTGTCATCCGCCTGCTGCTCTTCGTCGTCGTGGCGGTCACCGCGGGCGTGCTCGTGGCGGGGCTGCTCCTCCCCCTGGTGGGGGGCGCGGGTCTCGCCGCCCGCTCCGCGGCGGACAGCTTCGACAACCTGCCGGAGGCCCTGCGCCAGCCGGTGCTGCCGCAGCAGTCGCGCATCCTGGCCGCCGACGGCTCCACGCTGGCGACCTTCTACACCCAGGACCGCATCGTCGTCCCGCTGTCGAAGATCAGCACGAGGCTGCAGCAGGCGCTGGTCGCCATCGAGGACGCCCGCTTCTACGAGCACAAGGGCATCGACATCAAGGGGCTGCTGCGGGCCTACGTCACCAACCAGCAGGCTGGGGAGACCAAGCAGGGCGGCTCGACGATCACCCAGCAGTACGTCAAGCAGGTGCTGCTCATGACGGCGACGACCGACGCCCAGCGGCAGGCGGCGGTCGCCGACAACTACGGCCGCAAGCTGCGCGAGGCGAAGCTCGCGATCGGCCTGGAGAAGCGCTGGACCAAGCAGCAGATCCTCGCGGCCTACCTCAACATCGTCTTCTTCGGCAACCAGGCGTACGGCGCGGAGGCCGCCTCCGAGGCCTACTTCGGGGTGCACGCCTCGCAGCTGACCTGGGCGCAGGCAGCCACGCTCGCCGGCCTCGTGCAGCAGCCCGGACGGCTCAACCCCCTGATCTTCCCGTCC
>DATJPE010000050.1 GCA_035506535.1 Actinomycetes bacterium
CCCCCGTGGCACCTGGCGGACCAGCCTGGCCCGTAGCACCGGCCGGGCCGGTCTGGTTCCAGGTGACGGACGTCTCGTAGAGCGGGCCGGACGTGCTGATGCAATGGCCCAGGTTCCCGGACAGGGTCGGATCGACGAGGCGGACGACGCCGGTGGCCTTGTTCACACAGCCGTGATAGGTACCCGTGCCGCTGTCCGGGATGGCCGCATAGGCGCCCACGCCCGCCATCATCAGCAACGCTGCGCCAGCTACGATCGTGACCAGCCGCCGTGCGTTGCCGATGCGCGCCATGGGGTAGCCCTCCCGAGACGGAAACCAACTCTGCGGCGATGCTGGCAGCGGTGACCCTTGGGAGGCGCTAGGGATATCCCTAGTCTTTGCCCGAAGACGGCAGAAACCCGCTTCTTACGGGATGCGCGCTCGCTGGCTGATGCCTACGGTCGCGCCGTGGCCTTCTTCCTTGCAGAGCGCTACTTGAGTCGCCGCCAGGCGCTGGACATCGGTCGCCGCAGAGCCGACCCGGACAGCACCCGGCTCACTGCCGAGGTCGTTGCGGATCCCGGCTGTCAGCTCGTCATGACGCTGGCAGTCCCTGAGGACGAGGTGTGCTACTACGTCTTTGACGCCAAGAGTAGGGAGGAGGTCAGCGCAGCCGCAGCACGGGCTGGCGTCACCCTAGACCGGATAACCGCGGCGACGGCCGACATGTCCCCGACGAGGATGGACGAACGGGGTCCTCGCAGCGAGGTCTCTGGCCATACTTCATAGGTGGACAACGGGGCGTGCGCGCTTCGCGGGAGGGAGGAGGAGCTCGCCCTTGTTCGAGCGACCCTGCAGCGAGTCGCAGGGGGATCTGCCGGCGCCGTGCTCATCACGGGGACCGCGGGCATAGGCAAGAGCGCCGTATGGGAGCGGGCTTGTGACGAAGCTCGTCATGCCGGTTTCCAGGTGCTGACGGTGCGACCGACTCAGGCTGAGGAGCGGCTGTCCCTCGCTGCCCTGGACGACCTGCTTGCGGAGCAAGGCCCGGACCTGCTGCTGGCATTGCCTCGCCCGCAGCGGAAGGTACTGTCTGCGGCCTTGCTGCTGGAGGAGTCTGACGCGGCTCCGAGCCCGAGGGCTCTCGCTGTCGCCTTCCTGTCAGCGTTGCGACACATCGTGGCTTCCGGTCCGACGGTCGTCGCGGTTGACGACATCCAATGGCTCGATGCGACCAGCCGGGACCTGCTCGCGTACGCCATCCGCAGAATGACAAGACTCCCCGTGGTCCTTCTCCTCGCCCGTCGTCACGACGACGCGATGCCACCATCATTCGGGACTCTCGAGGCATCCCTGCCTGCGGACCGGACACAGATTCCGTTGGCTCCGTTGAGCTTTGGCGCTATCGCCAACGTGGTTTTCGACCACGTCGGCGTGCGCTTGACCCATCCCATGCTCAGACGCGTTCAGGACATCTCCGGTGGCAATCCCCTGTTCGCCATCGAGCTCGCCCGATCAGTGATCGAGAGGCGATCTCGTGACGGGGATGACCACACGAGCGGCATCGACATCGATCTGCCCACCACGTTGCGAGAGGTAGTGTCCGAACGGCTGAAAGCGCTGCCGGACCGGACTCGAAGCGCCCTTCTGGTGGCCGCCGTGGCCCCTGACCCCACGCTTGGTGTCATTGCCCTGACCGGGTTCTCGGCTACGGATCTCCGGCCGGCTCTCGTCGGGGGCGTCGCAGATGTGTCGGCTGCAGGGAGGGTCTCGTTCACCCACCCGTTGCTTGCTGCCGGTGTGGTCGACGCCGCACCGCGGGACGTCGTCCGCAACGTCCATCGGCTCCTCGCCGATCATGCTTTCAGCGCAGAGGCGCGTGCCCTGCACTTGGCTTGCGCCACCCCTGGTCCCGATGCAGAGGTGGCCGAGGCACTGGATGTGGCAGCCGTCGCCGCCAGGCAGCGTGGTGCAACGGTGGCTGCGGCCGTCCTTGCGGAGCGGGCACTGAGGCTCACACCAGACCTAGACAGCTCCGCGTGTGCCCGAAGGGCGAGCCAGGCAGGGTGGTTCCACGCTGAGTCGGGGAACGGCGCTCGAGGGTCCTACCTCCTTCATCGTGGGATTGCGCTGCAGCCGCCCGGACCGCGCCGCGCTGAGGCCATCCTCCGGCTGCTGGAGAGTCCGCTGTTCATCGAGGACCCCGTGTCGCTCGGAGAGGAGGCGCTTGCGCAAGGCGACGAGCCGGAGATCGTCGCTCGCCTGCTCTCCGCGCTATCAGAGATTGAACTGGTTCGAGGAGAACTCGAGTCGGCCCATCGCCATGCCGAGCGGGGAGAGGCCGTTGCGCGCGCGTTGGGTGATCCCCGCCTCTGGGTTGCTGCCTCCGTTCGGCTAGCGAATCTCCGTGCATTGTTCGGGCGTGATGACGAAGGGGCCTTGGCGGCCGCGATGGACGTGGAGTCGCGTCATGGGACCGTCACGAACCCGACGGTACGCCCCACCGGCATCATCGGACGCCGGTTGCTCTGGCACGACGACCTCGAGGCGGCGCGACCGCTCCTCGAGCCCTTGCGTGCGGAGGCGCTGGAGTCCGACGCTGACGCGTGGAGCGCCGGCGTCGGGCTCTACCTCACGCGCCTCGAGGTCCGCGCCGGCAACCTTGCTCTCGCCAGGTCGTACGCCGATGAGGCGTACGACCTTGCCGAGGCGGCCGGGTTCACGCAGATCCTGGGTGCGTCCCTCGCGATGCAGGCATGGGTTGCGGCTCATACAGGAGACCTAGATGCCGCCCGAGCGCTGCTGGCGCGAAGCGCAGACGTCACTGCGTCCGTGCACGATCGTTGGCATGGCTGGTACAACTCCGTCACCGAGTGTCTCGTCGAGGTGAGTGCCGGACGCTGGCAGGCGGCGCTCGACGCCATCGTCAACCTCGGGGATGAGCTGGATGCCAGCGGACTCGTCGAACCCGGCGTTTTCGTGTTCGAGGGCGATGCGCTCGAGGCTGCTGCGACTGTTCACAGAAGTGATATCGCGGACCAGCTGCTCCAGCGACTCGAGCGACATCCGGATCGGCCGCGATGTGCTGCCCTTGCCAGCCGTGGAAGAGCAATCCTCGCGATGCAGGACGGCAATCTGGACCGGGCCATGAATCTCGTGGAGACCGCGTTGGCGCACCACCAGAACTTCACAGACCCCTTTGAGCGAGCACGCACGCAGGTCGTCGAGGGGTCGATCCACCGGCGAGGCCGACGTGTCCGGGAGGCGCGGGTCGCGTTTGCGCGTGCCGCCGAGACGTTTGACCAGATCGGCGCTCGGGCCTTCGCGCGCAAGGCAACCGACTCTGCGTCACGACTTGGCGGCCGGGTGGCGAGCGGGGGGCTGACCGCGACTGAGGGAGCCGTCGCCGACCTTGTCGTACTCGGCTGGACGAATCGGCAGGTGGCAGAGCAGCTCGTGGTCACCGTCAAGGCGGTGGAAGGTCATCTCACCCACATCTACGCGAAGTACGGCGTCCACTCCCGCGCCGAACTCGTGCGAGTCCACGTCCCGGCGCGCGCGACGGGTGAGGGGAGCCCGTCAGTCCCACCCATCGATTCAGACTCGAGCGCCAAGTAATGCAGCGACGAATGCCGGAGTCCCGACTGCCGTACGCCCACTGACTCCGGCCGCCGGCCACCTGACCCCCTCCCGCGACAACCGGCGGATGACCCTCGGCACCGGTCAGTCCATCCCCGTCGGCAACGGCCTCACCGAGGGCGACCCCTGCCATACCGAGGCGGCGCGCTGGCCGCCGCGCTCGCCCTGCCGAGTCGCCCGGTCTACGACGATGCGTGGGCCCGTGGGAGCCCGGGCCACCGACGCTCACGCTCGGTCGATTCCCCGCGGTTACCCCGCGGCCACGCTCAGCGCGTTTCGTTCTGGCTGAGACTGTCATGTGGCCGCCTTGGCCTGTTCGCTGCAATCGTCCGGTGTTTGCGCTGGTCAGGCGATGGAGCGGGTGACCGGGATCGAACCGGCATGGCCAGCTTGGAAGGCTGGGGCTCTGCCATTGAGCTACACCCGCGATGGAACGCCCGCCCAGCCTAGCGGCGGACACGGGGTGAGGCAGGGTCGAGGCCGAGCGGGAGGTCGTCATGGAACGCGATCCGACCCCGACCTTCCTCGGCGCAGCCGGGACGGTGACGGGCAGCAAGTTCCTGATCACCTCCGGCCAGAGCCGGGTGCTCGTCGACGCGGGGATGTTCCAGGGGCTGCGCGAGCTCCGCCGGCGGGACTGGGAGCGGCTCGCGGTTCCGGCGTCGAGCCTCGACGCCGTCGTCGTGTCGCACGCACCTCGACCACTGCGGCTACCTCCCGGCGCTGGGCCGCCAGGGGTTCACCGGTCCGGTGTTCGCTAGCAGAGCGACCGCGGAGCTGGCGGAGCTCGTCCTGCGTGACAGCGCGAAGCTGTAGGAGGAGGACGCCGAGTACGCCGCGGAGCGGGGCTACTCCAAGCACGCGGTGCCGAGGCCTCTCTACGACACCGCGGACGTCGAGCGGGTGCTCCCGCAGTTCGTCCCGGTCGAGTTCGGCGAGCGGTCGACAGCGGCCGCAGGAGTCGTAGTCGTGCTGGAGCCAGCCGGCCACATCCTCGGTTCGTCCATCGTCGTGGTCGATGTCGGCGGTCGTACGGTGGTGTTCAGCGGTGATCTCGGCCGGCCGCACCACCCGCTGCTCGTCCCGCCGCACGTGCCTCCTGCCTGCGATGCCCTGGTCATCGAGTCGACGTACGGTGACCGACGTCACGAACCCGTCGGGCTCGACGCGCTGGCCGCACTCATCATGCGCACCCTCGACCGCGACGGCACCGTGGTCATTCCAGCGTTCGCCGTCGACCGCACCGAGGTCATCCTCATCGCGCTTCGGCGACTCACCGCGGAGGGCCGGATCCCGCGCGTCCCCGTCTTCGTCGACAGCCCGATGGCGCTCGGCGCGCTGCAGATCTACCAGCGCGCCCTGCGCGAGGGCGACCCCGACGTGCTGACGGACCTCGAGCCCGAGGACCTGGCGCTGGACCCCGGCCTGCTGCACGAGGTTCGCTCACCTGAGGAGTCGAGAGCGTTGAGTGCCTCCGAGCGGCCGTGCATCATCGATGCGGCGTCCGGGATGGCGACCGGCGGCCGAGTGGTCCACCACCTCCGGCACCTGCTCCCCGACCGTCGGAACTCCGTCGCCCTCGTCGGCTACCAGGCCGAGGGCACCCGGGGGCGTGCTCTGGCCGACGGGGCGACCGAGGTGAAGATCCACGGCATGTACGTCCCTGTCCTCGCCGAGATCGCCGACGTCGGATCCTTCTCGGTGCACGCCGACGCCGACGAGCTGCTCGCCTGGGTCGCGTCCGGTCCACAGCCACCCAAGGCCGTCTGCATCGTCCACGGCGAGCCGACCGCGTCGTCGGCCCTCGCCGGCCGGCTCGATTCCGAGCTGGGCCTGCTCGCCGTGGTGGCCAGGGACGGCGAGAAGGCTGCGCTAGGGCGTGCCGCCTGCGGGCGGGTGGGCGGTCGTACGGGTGGCTCTAGACTGTGGGCTCCGCCGCGGGGCGTGGCGTAGTGGCTAGCGCGCCTGCTTTGGGGGCAGGAGATCGGGAGTTCGAATCTCCCCGCCCCGACCACCACCCGACCACCCCGCTCGACATGCGCCGAGGAGAGCTCCCACCGTGAAGAGTGCCGTCGAGACCCTGAGCCCCACGCGGGTACGCCTGACCGTCGAGGTGCCCTTCGAGGAGCTCACGCCGAGTGTCAACGCGGCCTACCAGCGGATCTCCCAGCAGGTCCAGCTACCAGGGTTCCGCAAGGGCAAGGTGCCGCGCTCGCTGATCGACCAGCGCATCGGCCGGGGCGCGGTGCTCGACGAGGCGGTCAACGCGCACCTGCCCGAGGCCTACTCCCAGGCGGTCCGGGAGAACGAGGTCGTGCCCGTCGGCCAGCCCGAGGTCGACATCACCGAGTTCGCCGACGGGTCCGACCTGAGGTTCACCGCCGAGGTCGACGTACGCCCGACGATCGAGCTGCCCGACTACCGCGGACTCAAGGTCGAGGTCTCCGACGCCGTCGTGACCGACGAGCAGGTCGACGAGCAGGTCGAGGGGCTGCGTGCCCGCTTCGCCACCCTGACGCCGGTCGAGCGCGCGGCCCAAGCCGGGGACTTCCTGTCGATCGACCTCTCGGCGGCCCGCGACGGCGAGCTGCTCGACGACGCCACGATGAGCAACCTGTCCTACGAGGTGGGCAGCGCGAACCTCATCGACGGTCTCGACGAGGCGGTGACCGGGCTCGAGGCCGGTGCGTCCAGCACCTTCACGGCGCCGCTTCGGGCCGGTGTGCGGGCGGGTGAGGACGCCGACGTCACGGTGACGGTGAAGGCCGTCCGCGAGCGGGAGCTGCCGGCGCTGGACGACGACTTCGCCCAGCTGGCGAGCGAGTTCGACACCCTCGAGGAGCTGCGGACCGACCTGCGCGACCGGCTGGGCAAGATCCGGCTGCTCGAGCAGGGCGTGGAGGCCCGAGACAAGGTCATGGAGCGGCTGCTGGAGCTCGTCGACGTGCCGCTGCCCGAGAGCCTGGTCAACGCCCAGGTCGACTCGCACTTCGAGGACGGGCACGGCGACGAGGCGCACCGCGACGAGGTCCGGGACGAGACCCGCAAGCAGCTGACCGCCCAGTTCGTGCTCGACGAGATCGCCCGGCGTGAGGAGCTGGAGGCCGGCCAGGACGAGCTGACCGAGTGGCTGGTTCGCCAGGCCCCCCGGTACGGCATGTCCCCGGACGCCTTCGCCAAGGCCCTCGTCGACGCCGGCCAGGTCCCAGCGGCGATCGGTGAGGTCGTCCGCGCCAAGGCCCTGGCCCTCGTGCTGGACAACGCCGAGGTGGTCGACGCCTCGGGGCACGTCGTGGACCTCGAGGGGCTGGGGCGCAGTGCGGCCACCGTGGTCGAAGACGAGGAGATCGACCTCCCTCCGGACGAGGCTGACGCCGCGGCGCAGGAGTAGGCGTCTCAGGGCAGCATCCAGGATGTGAGATCAGTCCCGGACGGCGAACGGGGACAGGTGGACGTCCTCCACAGGCGGGCCGAGGGGTTGCCCACAGGAACCTGAGCGGGCGCCGGGGACTGTCCACAGGCTGTCCGGAGCCGTGTCCCCACACCGTCCACAACCCGTTGCGGCAGCGGTGTCGAGAAAGGCGCAGAAGATTTCTCGGGAGCCCTTGCGCGGATCTTCGCGAGGGGGATAGAACTCTCCCCACGCCGCCGGAAACGGTGGTCGAAGCCCAGGGAAACCTGTGGCGGACGGGCGGTCCGGGCAACCGGAGCGGCCGGCCGGGAGCAAGGTCGAGTCGGTTCGTGCGGGCAACCAGCGCGGGTCGGGTGCCAGGCTCACGGTGACCGTCGGGGACGGTGGCGGGTCCGGTCGACACCGGAGGCACCCGCCTCGAGGGGCAACCCGCGGGGGCACGCGCGAGGACGGCGCGTGGTGCTTCCAGGACAGCCGGGCTGGTCGTGGACCCGCAGTTGCGCCGGGCAACCGGACGTGCCGAGCGGGACCGGGAGGTCCACCCGGTGACCCCGAGCCCTCACGGGTGACGGGGCGAACACGACCGCGCGAGGGCCCCTCGAACTCATACTTCGAGGGGCCCTCCGCTTGTTGTACCCCAGAACCCCGGCCCCTCCCGGGAGCAACACGCGCCCGTGCGGCGCCCTTCCCCCCTCAGCGAACACCGCGGGTTCGCGGATGGGACACGCCCGCCGGGCGGTTAGTGTCCCTGAGCACCTGCCCGCACGGGCAGCTCGAGGCGAGGCGAAGGTGAGGGACGCGATGGACGACGGACGCGAGCTGTGGACGCCGCGCGGCGAGGCACGGACGCCGTCGGGAGCTGCCGGTCTCGACGACTCCGTCTACCAGCGGCTGCTCCGGGAGCGGATCATCTTCCTGGGCTCGGTGGTCGAGGATGCCAACGCCAACGCCATTTGCGCGCAGATGCTGCTGCTCGCCGCGGAGGACCCCGACAAGGACATCTTCCTGTACATCAACAGCCCGGGCGGCTCGGTGTCGGCGGGGATGGCCATCTACGACACGATGCAGTACGTCAAGAACGACGTGGCCACGGTGGCGATGGGGCTGGCGGCCTCGATGGGCCAGTTCCTGCTCTGCGCCGGCGCGCCGGGGAAGCGGTACGCCCTTCCGCACGCGCGCATCATGATGCACCAGCCGTCCGGGGGCATCGGCGGAACCGCCTCGGACATCAAGATCCAGGCCGAGCAGATGCTCTACACCAAGAAGACGATGGCCCAGCTCATCGCCCAGCACACCGGTCAGGACATCGACCAGATCGAGTCCGACTCCGACCGGGACCGCTGGTTCACCGCCGACGAGGCGAAGACGTACGGCTTCGTCGACCACGTCGTCCTCAGCGCCGGCCAGGTGGCCGGCGACGGGGGAACCGCGGCCTGACCGCGCGCCCGGTCCGTACCGACCTGTCCTCGACCACCTCGACCCGGAGGCCGCCGTGAGCTCCCTCAGCACCCCGCAGGCGCGTTACGTCCTGCCGAACTTCATCGAGCGGACCACCCAGGGCTTCCGCGAGTACAACCCCTACGCCAAGCTCTTCGAGGAGCGGATCATCTTCCTCGGGGTGCAGATCGACGACGCCTCGGCGGACGACGTCATGGCTCAGCTGCTGTGCCTGGAGTCCATGGACCCGGACCGGGAGATCTCGATCTACATCAACTCCCCTGGCGGCAGCTACACGGCCATGACGGCCATCTACGACACCATGCAGTTCGTCAAGCCGGACGTCCGCACGGTCTGCCTCGGGCAGGCCGCGTCGGCGGCCGCCGTCCTGCTGGCCGCGGGGACCCCGGGCAAGCGGCTCGCCCTCCCGCACAGCCGGATCCTCATCCACCAGCCGTACACCGAGGGCGGCGGCCAGGGCTCGGACATCGAGATCCAGGCCAACGAGATCCTGCGCATGCGCGAGGAGATGGAGGGCATCCTCGCCCACCACACCGGGCGCACGCTCGAGCAGGTCCGCAACGACATCGAGCGGGACAAGATCCTCACCGCCGAGGACGCCAAGGACTACGGCGTCATCGACCAGGTGCTGGGCACCCGCGCGGGGGCGGCCCCGGTCGGCTGAGCGCCCGCGGCGGGGCGTTCCGCTGTGAGCGCAACGGCGTGGCCGCCCCGCGATTCGGGGGTCCGATCCGAGCGCCGACGGGGTACCGTCGGAGCGTCCGGCCGGGCCGTCGATCGCGGTCCCGGGGCGCCTCGTGGAGGAGACCGACCCCTTGGCACGCATCGGTGACGGCGGGGACCTGCTCAAGTGCTCCTTCTGCGGGAAGAGCCAGAAGCAGGTCAAGAAGCTCATCGCCGGTCCCGGCGTCTACATCTGCGACGAGTGCATCGACCTCTGCAACGAGATCATCGAGGAGGAGCTCTCCGAGTCGACCGACCTGAAGTGGGACGACCTTCCCAAGCCCAAGGAGATCTGCGAGTTCCTCGACTCCTACGTCATCGGGCAGGACACCGCCAAGAAGGCGCTGTCGGTCGCGGTCTACAACCACTACAAGCGGGTCCAGGCGGGCACCAACGAACGCTCCCGCGACGACTCGGTCGAGCTGGCGAAGTCCAACATCCTGCTGATCGGCCCCACCGGCTGCGGCAAGACCCACCTGGCCCAGACCCTCGCCCGCATGCTCAACGTGCCGTTCGCCATCGCGGACGCGACGGCGCTCACCGAGGCCGGCTACGTCGGCGAGGACGTCGAGAACATCCTGCTCAAGCTGATCCAGGCCGCCGACTACGACGTCAAGAAGGCCGAGACCGGGATCATCTACATCGACGAGGTCGACAAGATCGCCCGCAAGAGCGAGAACCCCTCGATCACGCGCGACGTCTCCGGCGAGGGCGTCCAGCAGGCCCTGCTCAAGATCCTCGAGGGCACGACCGCGTCGGTCCCGCCCCAGGGCGGGCGCAAGCACCCGCACCAGGAGTTCATCCAGATCGACACGACCAACGTCTTGTTCATCGTGGGCGGCGCCTTCGCCGGGCTCGAGAAGATCATCGAGGGGCGGATCGGCAAGAAGGGGATCGGCTTCAGCGCCACCATCCACTCCAAGGCCGAGCGCGAGGCCAGCGACGTCTTCGCCGAGGTCATGCCCGAGGACCTGCTGAAGTTCGGGATGATCCCCGAGTTCATCGGCCGGCTCCCGGTGATCACCAGTGTCCGGCACCTGGACCGCGAGGCCCTCGTCCGCATCCTCACCGAGCCCAAGAACGCCCTCGTCAAGCAGTACCGGCGCCTGTTCGAGCTCGACGGCGTGGAGCTGGAGTTCACCGAGGACGCGCTGGAGGCGGTGGCCGACCAGGCGATCCTGCGCTCGACCGGCGCCCGCGGGCTGCGGGCGATCATGGAAGAGGTCCTGCTCTCGGTGATGTACGAGGTCCCCTCGCGCAAGGACGTCGCGCGGGTGGTCATCAACCGCGACGTGGTGCTCGAGCACGTCAACCCGACCCTGGTCCCGCGCGAGGCCCACGCGAAGCGCGAGCGCCGCGAGAAGTCCGCCTGACCGCGTCAGCCAGCCGCGGGCCAGCGCTCGCTCAGGCCTTGGACCAGGCCTCGTCGAGCATGGCCGCCACCTGGCTCATCGTCAGGGTCCGCGACACCGACAGCACCCCCTCGGTGAGGTGGGGGCTGGTCCGCTCGCACATGTAGCCGGTGGCGGTCGGCGCGCAGGAGTCCTTGCCGACCCTGGCCAGCGACGTCGTCGCGCCGGCCGAGTCGAGGTCGGTCTGGATGTCCGTGAGATGGCCACGCAGGCCCACGAGGACCACGACGTCGCCGCCGGTCGCGGCGCCGTACGCGGCGGCCATCGCGTGCTTGCCGGGCTCGCGGGCGTCCAGCTGCTGGCGGCCCCGCTCCACGGCGGCGTCGACCACCGGCGTGTGCAGCTGGGAGAGGCTGCCCAGGCTGGCCGGGACGCCGATCGGCTGGTGCTGCTGCCAGACGTTCCAGCCGAACACGGCGCCGCCGAGCGCGACGAGGCCGAGCACCGCCGCCACCACGACCTTGCCGCGGTTGCCGGCGCTCCTGGTGGTGTCCTCCGCCGGCGGGGCCGCGGTGTACGGCGACCCGAACGCCGGAGCTCCTGGCGCCGCGGCGGGCGCACCGTACGCCGGCGCGGCGGCGTACCCGAACTGGTTGGCCTGCGGCTGGGGCGCGGCTGCACCGGCGTAGAAGCCGTAGCCGTCGGGCGGCGGCGTGGCGCCGCCGGCACCGCCGAAGCGGCCGTCCTGACCGTCCACCGCGCTCCTCCTCAGGCGTGCGGTACGCCCGCCGGGTGCGGACTCCCTTCCGAGGAGGATCGACGCCGATCCGGAGGTCCTTGAGGGCGATCAGGCCGTCGAGAGGCGCTCCGCGCGCAGCGCCCGCAGCGCGAGGCCGAGGTTCGCCGCGTCGGTTCCGGTCTTGGCGAGGTCTTCGACCATGGCCCTGGAGCGTTGCAGGACGCCCTGATGCTCCTCGAGCCAGGCCGCCAGCGTCCGGCCGGTCAGCGCCTGCTCGCGCAGCACCGCCGCCGTCATCCGCCGCTGGATCTCGACGAGGTCCTCCTGCAGGGCCCGACGCGCCATCAGCTCCCAGTGGCTGATCTCGGGGAGGCCGTCGATGCGCGCCCTCAGCCACCTCAGGTTGGTGGGATCGGCCACGGCCATCGACGTGCGCCCGACCTCGCGGACGTCGAGGCCGAACTCGGCCGCCAGGTCCGCCAGGTCGAGAGCGGGCGCCAGGAAGGCGGTCAGGGCGGTGTCCGCGGCGAGCTGCGGTGGCAGCCCCGCCCGGACGAAGTCGTTCGTCGCGGCGTCGAACACCTCCCGGTCACTGGGAGCGAGCGCGACGGCGAGGCTGTCGCGCAGGGCTCGTACGGGCTCGCGGTAGCGGGCGACCAGAACAGCCGGGTCGACGTCGTCCGGACACCGCACGAGGACCGCCTCGGTGAGCCACTCGATCACGTCGTTCCAGCGCCTGCACACGTCGACCCAGATGTCGGCGGCGATGTCCCGGCCCAGCTCGTCGAGGGCTCGCCACGTCTCGTGCATGTCCAGGACGTCGCGCGCCACGAGATAGCCGCGCACGACGTCTCTCGGGAGTCGTCCGGTCCGATCGCCGACACGGAAGACGAAGGAGATCTCCTGCCGGTTGAGCACCTCGTTCGACACCACGCTGGCGACGATCTCGCGCCGAAGCGGGTGGGAGGCCATCTGCTCGGCGAAGCCGGCGAGCGCCGGGGGGAAGTAGCCGACGAGCTCGGCGTCGAGGTAGGCGTCGTCCGGCAGGGAGTCCTCGAGGATCTCGGCGCGCAGGGCGAGCTTCGACGTGGCCAGCAGGACCGCCAGCTCGGGCGCGGTGAGGCCGCGATCCTGCGACGTACGGGCCTCGAACTCCCGATCGGTCGGCAGTCGTTCCACCGCCCGGTCCAGGTGCCCCAGACGCTCGAGGTCCTGCATGAGCATCAGGTGGAACCTGGACCGGAGGGAGGCGGTGGTCAGGTTGCGCGCGAGCGCGTCCGCCTGGAACCGGTTGTTGCGCAGGACCGCCGCGCAGACGTCGCCGGCCATCTCCTCCAGGAGCGCGTCCCGGTCGCCCGCGCTGAGCAGGTCCGCGGCGATGACCCGGTCGAGGAGGATCTTGATGTTCACCTCGTGGTCGGAGCAGTCCACCCCACCGGAGTTGTCGATCGCATCGGTGTTGATCAGCCCCTCGTTGAGCGCGCACTCGACCCTGGCCCGCTGGGTGAAGCCGAGGTTGCCGCCCTCGGCGACGACCCGGCAGCGCAGGGAGGAGGCGTCGACCCTGATCCGGTCGCTGGCCCGGTCCCCGGCCTCGGCGTCGCTCTCGGCCTCGGCCTTCACGAAGGTACCCACGCCTCCGTTCCACAGCAGGTCGACCGGCGCACGCAGGATCGCCCGCACGAGCTCGTCGGGCGGCAGCTGCTCCTCGGCCACCCCGAGGCGCACCCGGCACTGCGGCGAGAGGGGGACGGACTTGGCGTCTCGCGGGAAGACCCCACCGCCTGCGGAGATCAGCGTGGGGTCGAAGTCGGCCCAGCTCGAGCGGGGGAGCTTGAACAGCCGCTGCCGCTCGATGAAGGTCGTCTCCGGGTCCGGATCGGGGTCGAGGAAGATGTGCCGGTGGTCGAAGGCGGCCACCAGCCGCATGTGGCTGGAGCGCAGGAGCCCGTTGCCGAAGACGTCGCCCGACATGTCGCCGATGCCGACGACCGTGATGTCCTCGCGATCCGGGTCGATACCGAGACGCCAGAAGTGTCGGCGGACGGACTCCCAGGTGCCGCGTGCGGTGATCGCCAGGGCCTTGTGGTCGTAGCCGGTACGACCGCCGGAGGCGAACGCGTCGCCGAGCCAGAAGCCGTACTCGGCGCTGATGGCGTTCGCCTGGTCCGAGAACGTCGCCGTCCCCTTGTCCGCCGCGACGACGAGGTAGGTGTCCTCGGCGTCGTACCTGGTCACGTCCCGCGGGTGGCGGACCTCTCCGTCGACGATGTTGTCCGTCAGCTCGAGCAGGATGTGGATGAAGTCCGCGTAGCATCGGCGCACCTGCTCGGCGAGCTCCTGCGGGTCACCGCTCGCCTCGCGCACCACGAAGCCGCCCTTCGCCCCGGTCGGGACGATGACGGCGTTCTTGACCGACTGCGCCTTCATGAGGCCGTGGATCTCGGTCCGGTAGTCGTCGCGCTCGGACCAGCGGATGCCTCCGCGCGCCACCTGGCCGGCTCGCAGGTGGACGCCCTCGGTCCAGGGGGCGTACACGAACACCTCGAACATCGGGCGCGGCTTGGGCAGCTCGACGAGGTCGGCGGCGGCCAGCTTGAGCCCCAGCACGCCCGAGCTCGTCGAACGACCCGTGAAGGCCGTGGTCCGGACGGTGGCCTCGACCAGTCGCAGCAACGTCCGCAGGATCCGGTCGTCGTCCAGCCGGGCGACCTGGTCGATCGCGGCGAGGACCCGCCCGGCGATCTCACCCTGCGCCTCGGCGCCGGCACCGGCACCGGCATCCGACACGTCGGGGGCGAAGCGCGCATTGAACAGCTCGACGAGACCGCGCGCCACGTCGACGTGAGAGGACACCGCGCGCTCGATGTGGCTCAGGCTGAACGCGTTGCCCATCTGCCTCTGGTAGTGGCCGTACGCGCGCAGCACCGTCACGTCGGCCGCTGACATCCCGCCGGCCAGGACCAGCCGGTTGACGTCGTCGTCCTCCATGTCCCGTCGCCACACCCGCTCGAAGGCGGTCTCGAACAGCCGGAGCGCGAGGTCCTCGTCGGGCCAGAGCCCGGTCTGGCAGGTGAGCGTCAGCACGTACGACCACACGGGATCGGCGTCCGCCGGCCGGAGCTCGTACGGGTGCTCGTCCAGCACGCGAAGGCCCATGTGGGCCAGGGCCGGGAGCACGTCGGCCAACGCGATGGGTGACCCGTCGATGAGAGTCAGCTCGAGCAGGTCCTCGACATCGGGGACCTGGCGCAGGTTGACCGACAGCCGCTGACCCCGCGCCTCGATGCGGGCGATGTCGCCCGCTGCGCGCTCCGGGGTGCGCGTCGTCCAGTACGAGGTGGGGAACGCGTCGCCGTACCGACGCAGCAGCGAGGCACCGAGTGCCTCCCCGTGCTGTGCGGCGAGACGACGGCCCAGCGCCTCGACCCAGCTCTGCCCGGCCGCCCGGAGCGCCGCGTCACCGTGCGACCCCACGTCCTCGGCGGGCACCCCCTGGGCGAAGTCCTGGTCGGGACGTTCACCCAGGGCGGCTCGCACCGCCGCCGGGAAGCTCATGGTCGACCCCCTGCCGAAGGCCGCCTGCACCTCGGGTTCGGGGCTGGCGGCGACCTCCGCGGCGAGGCCGTCGACGCGGGAGGCGCGCGAGACGGGGACGGGGAAGCCCGTCGTGCTGCGCCGTGCGCGAGCCGCCGCGAGCAACGTGGCCGCCGCCGCGAGCCGGCCGTCCTCGGCCATGCAGGCGGCGATCTCCTCGACCTCCTCCAGCATGCCGTGCTCGTCGCCGAGCTGGCGGCGCAGGCGGAGCACGTCGCGGTGCAGGTCGGCGCTGCCGGCCAGATCGCCTCGCGCCGCGGCCAGCTCGGCCCTGCTGCGGCGGGTGGCGGCGGCTGCCGCGACGGAGGTGTCCGCCTCGGCGACCTCCGGCTCGGTGAGTCGGAGGGCCGCCCCGGCGAGATCACCGCGCGCGATCCCGACCTCGGCGAGCGCGGCCGCCGCCAGGCAGGCCCCCGCCGTGTCCCCGATCTGGCGCGCCAGACGAAGCGCCGCCTCGAGGGTGGGCTCGGCGGCAGCAGGGTCACCCACCAGCAGCCGCGCCTCGGCCGACCCGAGGAGGGTCAGCACCTCACCCTGGCGGAAGCCGATGGCGCGTGCGTGCTCTCGTCCGTCGTCGAACAGCTCGACCGCGGCGGGGACGTCCCCGCACCAGCAGGCCAGGACACCCAACCGGTAGCACGTCCAGGCCAGCCCCCACCGATCCCCCTGGCGCTCCCGCAGGGCCAGGCTCTCCCGGTAGGCGTGCTCGGCCTCGGCCGCTGCGCCCCTCATGGCCAACACGTTGCCGAGGTTGCTCAGTGCCAGGCTGCGCACACTGCTCTCGCCGACGCCCGACGCGAGGGCGGCCCGGTGCAGGTCCTCCGCCTCGGCGAGGCGGCCGCGGCTGGCCTTGGCGAGACCTGCGATCGTGAGGCCGTACGCCCGCCAGCTCGGCAGGTCGATCGCCTCCGCGACCCGCGTCGCGACCTCGGCCGCGCGCTCGGCCGCGTCGAGCTCGCCGGAGAAGCAGCCCAGCAGGGCGCGGACGCACAACGCCTTGGCCCGCAGGGAGTCCTCGGGCAGCGGGGCGGCGTCGATCGCCTCGTCGAGCAGCGCGGCGCCGTCGGAGCCCAGGCCGCGGATGAGCATGTACTGCGAGAGGGCAGCGGCGATCCGCAGGTCGTCCCGCTCGCGGAGGTCCCGGCCGGTGGCGAGGGCGAGCCTCAGATTGTCGTACTCGGCATCCAGCGTCTGCACCCACCGGGTCTGCTCGGATCCCGCGAGGCCAGCCTCGGCGCGCTCGGCCAGACCGACGTAGAAGCGGCAGTGCGCCCGCAGGCAGCCGGTCAGCTCGCCGGCGGCCACCAGCTGCTCGCGCGCGAAGGCACGGGTCATCTCCAGGAGCCGGTAGCGCTTGCCGTCCTCGGCGACCTCGACCTCGACGAGGGACTTGTCGACCAGGCCGGCGAGCAACGTCGCGACGTCGAAGCGTTCGACCCCACCCCCCGAGCAGATCTCGGACGTGGCGTCGACCGTGAAGCCGCCGGCGAAGACCGCCAGCCTGCGGAACAGCGCCCGCTCCAGGTCTGACAGGAGCTGATGGCTCCACTCGACCACGGCGCGCAGCGTGGGCTGACGCCCGGACTGGGGGGACTCGGCTGACTGCGCGAGCGAGGGGAGACGGTCGTCGAGCATGGTCGCGACCTGGCTCAGGGGGAGCGCGCCCGCCCAGGCCGCCGCGAGCTCGATGCCGAGCGGGATGCCGTCCACCCGCTCGCAGATCAGCCCGATCAGCTGGAGGGAGTCGGCGTCCGTGGCGAGGTCCGGGTCCACCGTGAGTGCCCGATCGATGAACAGGCGGACCGACTCGGACTCTCGTGCGGCTGCCGTGTCGTACCACGGACCAGGGACGGCGAGCGGTCCCAGCTTGAGCAGGGCCTCCCCGCTCAGGTGCATCGGCTCCCGGCTGGTCACGAGGACGCGGATCAAGGGACAGCGGGCGAGCAGCGTGGCGACCAGGTCGCCCAACGGGCCGATGATCTGCTCGCAGTCGTTGAGCACGAGAAGCGCGTCGGCGTCCTGCAGGTGGTCCGCGATCCGCTCCGAGGCGGGCCGGGAGGAGGTGGGCTCGGGCGCCGCCACCGTCGCGGAGCCGGCTTCGCTGATCCCCAGGGCGGCGACGACAGCCTCGGCGACCTGGTCGGGGTCGTCGACGGCCGCCAGGTCGGCGACCCAGACGCCGTCAGGGTGGCGGTTCAGGAGACGGGCGGCGACCTGGAGGGCCAGGCGGGTCTTGCCGACCCCGCCGGGGCCGGTGACGGTGCACACCCGGTTGTCACCGACGAGCTCGACCAGCCTCGAGATCTCCCGCCGTCGCCCGATGAAACGGGTCAGCTGCATCGGCAGGTTGTTGGGTCGGGTCTCCAGGCTCGCGGGGGAAGAGAGCTCGGCGGGAGGCCCCGCCAGGTCGAGCTGGAAGAGCCGTCTCGGCGCCTCGAGGTCGCTGAGCCGGTGCGTCCCCAGGTCGCTGAGCGCGGGCCCGTCGCTCAGCAGCGGCCGCAGCTCGGCGGCGGCTCGCTCGGAGACCAGCACCTGGCCCGGGTTGGCGGCCAGGCACACCGCCGCGACGCCGGTGCTGGTGGCCGGGATCGCCCCCCTCGCGGGGCCGACCACGCGTTCGCGGTCGACGCCCACGCGAAGGCCCGCTCTCACCGCGGGCCTGCCCTTGGTGTGCTGCATCGGCTCGTCCATCTCGCGCAGGACGGCGATGAGCCGGCCGGCGTCCGGGAAGGCGGCGACCACCCGTCCGGGATCGGTGGCGGCGACGATTCCGCGCAGACCCTGGCTGAGCGCGACGACGGCGGCGAGCGCGGGATGGGCGTCGGCGCCGGTGGCCGAGCCCTCGCCATCGGGCTCCTCGACGCAGAGCAACCACACCCGCTCATGGACGGCGTCGTCTCGTTCGGCCCTTCGTGGACTCGATGCCCGGGCGGCGCCCGAGGCGCCATCGTGAGGCTCGGGACGCGGTCTCGGGAGCGAGGCACGCACCGTGATGGTGGTCCAGGAGCCGACGTGGACGTGGTCCCCGTCCGCGAGCAGGACCGGCGAGTTGGGCAGCACGGGTTCGTGGCTGTCGTTGATCCGCGTGCCGTTCCTGGACCCGAGGTCGACGACCTCGATCGACCCGTCCGGCTGGCGCAGGAAGCTCGCGTGCAGGTGCGAGACGTGCGCGTCCTCGACCGGGTCGCTCAGGTCGATGTGCGGCTCGACGCCGTGGCTGGTCCGGTGTCGCCTGCCGACGAGCACCTCGGGCAGCTCGAGCCGGTACCGGCGGGGACGCACCCCCTCGGGGAAGGACAGGTCCGGGTGGGGCTGGGACTCGAAGTAGGCCCGGTCCGCCCACACGAGTGCTTCCCAGGGCTGCGCGGGCGCCGGCGCCTCCCCCTCGTCGAGGCCGATCCCGCACTCGTCGCAGTAGTCGGCGCTGCTGCTGAGGTGTCCCAGGCGGCAGACGCGGCTCATGGGTTCGACCGCTTCGTGACCTGGGTCTCCACGGTCGTGGTCGCCTCGATGTCGAGGGGATGGCTGAGCGCCTCGGCGAGCGGGTCCCCCAACCGCTTCGCCTCCTGGGCCGCAGACTCGAAGGCGGATGCCTTCTCCTCGCTCGCTCCACGATCCACGGCGATGAGGCCAGCGCTGACGCGGCTCATCAGCTCGGCTCTACCGAGGTAGTGGGCGAGCTCGGGGTCGAGCTTCAGCCACCCTCGCGGGGCCTCGGTCCAGCTGCACACGACCGGCACCGCTTCCTTCAGCACGGTGTTGTCGGTCTCGTCCACGACCTGCAGGCGGGCGACCCGGATGTCCTCTCGCGACGGCGTGACGTGCAGACCTAGCACGTAGTCACGGCGCTCCTGCCCCCACGGCTCGGTCGCGAAGTCGAGCCAGCGCCCCTCCCCAGGGTCCACCGGCACCAGCGCGGCCCGCGCCGGTGCCACCTGGTCGAAGCGCGTGATGCTCGCCGAGGAGGGCGTCCACAGCCGCAGCCGTACGGCCACCGGCCCCGGGTCCCCGGCGGCGCTTCCCGGGTCGATGCACTCGACCCGGAACAGGATGTTGATCTCCGCGCACCCGACTGGAAGGGCCCCGTCCTTGTGCACCTGCGTGCTGAACTCGGCCATCACGAACTCCTTGTCAAGACTCCCGTGTCGAGCACCGCGACGGTGACGTCGTCACGGGCCCCCCGGTCGACGGCGAGATCCGCGAGGCGACGAGCAGCGCTGAGCGGCCTCGCGCTCGGGGAGAGGACAGCGGACAGACTCGTTGGGCTGCCGCCGGGGGACAGGCTCGTCCACAGCCCGTCCGAGCAGACGACGACGCGACCGTGACGCGTCGGTCGATAGGTCTCCAGCCCGGCCGGTCCGGCCGGGGCGTCCGCGCCGAGCCAGCGGGTCAGCGGGCGGCCGCGCCCGGCGCGGGTCACGGCGTCGTCGACCGTGAGCCGACGGGCGGAGTCGTCTCCGATCCAGTAGGCGCGGCTGTCGCCGACCCAGGCCACGGTGAGCTCCCCGGCCGCCCACACGAGGGAGACGAGAGTGCAGGCGGGCAGGGGAGCGGGGTCCGGGGCGCCCGACGTGACGGCAGCCACGGCGGTGCGGGCCTCCTCGACCGCGCCGAGACTCAGCTCAGCGGTGATCGCCGCCCCGCCACGAATCCCGCGGGCGAGGATCCGCCCGGCCGTACGCGCTGCCGCGGCCGCCGCCTCGCGGGCTGCGGAGGAGGACCCCACGCCGTCGCACACGACCGCGACGGCTCCGAGGCCCTCGGCGACCGAGATGAAGAAGGCGTCCTCGTTGTGGACGTGCCCCGGTCCGGGCCGGCTCACCACGGCCAGCGTGTCCAGGTCGTGCTCGACGCGTCCGACCGGGGTGAGTCCGCTCCCCGCGCAGTGGGCGCACAGCCCGCCGGCGCCGAGGTCCGCCGTCGCGCCACACCCGTCGCACGCCGTCAGGGTGCTCATGTCCACGTCCTCGGCCGCACCGAGTTCGCGAGGTCGACCATCGCCACGCGGTGCTCCCGGTCCGGCGAGAGCCGGGCCAGGGTGCGGTAGGCGGACTCCAGGCCGCGGCGCACGCCGGACGGGGTCGCCGGCCAGCCGTGCAGGGTCTGCCCGGGGTCGCCCGGCACCGTGGGCTGGACGGTGAGCAGGTCAAGACCGGTCGAGAGGCTGCGCAGCACCAGCTCGGCCCGGTCGGGGGCTGAGACGTTCAGCCCGTCGATCCTCGCGGTCACCTCGGCCAGCGCCTCCAGGCTGCGCCTGCGTCGGGCCCGATCGAGCAGGACCGCCATGAGCCGGGTCTGGGCGACCAGGTGCAGGCGCGAGCTGGTCGGGACCCGGTCGTAGGAGGCGACCGCGCGGTCGACGTCGCTGAGGGCGGCCGCGCACCGCCCGGCGCCCAGCGAGGCGCTGACGAACGACGGGTCGCATGCGGACACGAGGTCGTACAAGGCAAGGGCCCGGCTGAAATGGCGACCTCGTTCAGCGGCCACCGCGAGGGCGAGCACGGGGGCCAGCTCTCCGGGCAGCCGCCGGCGGACCTCGTCGAATCCTGGTTGAGCGGCCTCCGGCTCGTTCTGACCGAGCAGGGCGAGCGCCCTGGACCAGGGGACCCTCCAGTCGGTGGGGTTGTCCTGGTGCACCCGCTCGAGCACCGTCGCCGAGTCGGCCCAGCGTCCGGCGGTGCCGAGCACTTCGACGAGCTGGAACTGGTCGCCCAGCGCCGGGTCATCGGACTCGGCCGGGCGCGGGTCCGGGAGCTCGGTCCAGTCCGCGACCTCCGCATGCTCGCAGCGGTCTCCCGAGAAGAGGCTGCTCGGCCCGCGATGGCATGGCCGACCCGATGCGGTCAACAGCTGCTGGAGCACCCCGAGCAGCTGGATCGCCATCGCCTCCGCCGACTCGAAGCGCCGCTCGGGCGCGGGCTCGCATCCGTGGGCGATCCACAGCTGCAGGGACTCACCCGGCACATCGCTCGTCGGCCCCGACGGGTCGCTTCGGGTCTCGCGCGAGGGAAGGGCGCTTCTCAGGGTGCAGGACAGGCTGAAGAGGTCCGACGCGGGGCTCGGGCCGTGTTGGGGCACCTCGGGCGCCTCGAACCCGGGTGTCCCGAACGTGACGCCGCCGCCGTGCACCAGCTGCACGGCGCCCAGGTCGATCAGCTTCACCGACTCGCCGGTGCCGGTGGACATGACGTTGCCGGGCTTCAGGTCGCAGAACACCAGGTCACGCGCATGCAGGTAGGCGAGCGCGCCGAGCAGCGCCACACCGTAGGCGAGGACCCGCACCGTCCACTCGTCGTCGTTGTCGCGCACTTTCGAGCGCAGCACGTCGAGGGGGAAGCCGTCGACGTACTCCATGACGATGTAGCCGGAGCCGCGATGCTCGGCGAAGTTGAGGACCCGCACGATGTTGGGGTGCTCGACCTCGCTGAGGAAGCGAAGTTCCTCGGTGGCCGCGCGGGCGGCCTCCTCGGAGTCCTCGTCGATGACCCCCTTGAGCACGACCAGCTTGTCGTTGACCAGCCGGTCGACCGCGAGGTAGACCCAGCCCATCCCGCCATGGCCGAGGTAGCCGATGACCTCGTACTGGTCCTTCACGACGTCGCCCGGTCGCAGGCTGGGCAGGAACGAGAAGCGTCGCCCGCACCGGCAGGTCCCCTCGGCCTGGGCGGGACCGTCCGACGAGGAACGCCCGACCGGCTCCCCACAAGCGGCGCAGAAGCGACGGTGCTCGGGGATGGCCTC
>DATJPE010000051.1 GCA_035506535.1 Actinomycetes bacterium
GAGCGGCGAGCTGTGGCGGGCGAACCAGCGCTTTGACGCCGCCGGGGGCCAACTGGCACCCGACGGGGTCAACTGGTCCCACGTCTGGCTCCGGGCCCCCACGCTCGAGCTGAACCCCACGTTCGACAAGGCCGAGGTCGAGCGCGCGATGGAGGAGGACCCCGAGTCGGCGAAGGCCGAGTACCTCGGCGAGTTCCGCCAGGACGTCGAGTCGCTGTTCTCGTGGGAGGCGGTCAACGCCTGCGTCGACAAAGGCGTCATCGAGCGCCCGCCGTCCGGGTCTGTCTCCTATGACGCCTTTGTCGACGCATCCGGTGGGTCGCATGACAGCTTCTGCTGCGCGGTCGCGCACACGGAGGGGGCGCGGCGGGTCCTCGACATGGTGCACGAGGTCCGGGCCCCGTTCGCCCCGGAAGTCGCCGTGGACGAAGTCGTGTCCCGGCTCCGACCCTACAGGGTCGGCGCCGTGACGGGGGACCGCTACTCCGGCGAGTGGGTGTCCGACGCGTTTCGGAGACGTGGTTTGACCTATCGCGTGAGCGACAGGTCAAAAAGCGAGATATACGCCGAGACCCTGCCCCTGGTGAACTCGCGGCAAGTCGCGCTGCTTGACGTTCCAAGACTGACCGCGCAAGCGGTCGGCTTGGAACGTCACGTTGCTCGAGGTTCCGGAAGGCCAGTGATCGACCACGCGCCGAACGGCCACGACGACCTCGTCAACGCCGCGGCGGGGGCGTTGACGCTCGAGCTGCCCATGCGGGAGTCCGGGGTACGCGTCGCTGACTGGTCTGGAAGACCAGTCAGTGGGACGTTCCGCGGCTGCCAGTACCGCGGCGGGCTCCCGTGGGAGGGTGTCGACTTCGACGTCGAGAGGGACGCGAAGGGGCGGCCGCTGCACCCGCCCATCAGGTACCACGAGGGCCGGCCGGTCCGCTTGACTGAGGCCGACTGGGCCTCAGTCAAAGAGGGTGGCGCGGGGCACCCGCCGGAGAGGAAGAGGGGAGGGGTGACGTGGGGGTGACGAAGGCGTGGGACTCTTTCACCCGCCTGAACATGTACACGTGGTCGTGCGGGCGGGTCAGGGTCGAGCTGTGCCGGGTCGGGGTGACGCTGCACGTCGGCCACCGGTTAGCCCACCTGTGGTTCGATTGGCCGCTCAACCCCGCCCGGGAGTGGTTCCGCCGCAAGGAATACGTCGACGTCGCCGGCCGAAGGCTCCGCGCGCGAGGGGGCTTGACCTGCCCGGTGAGCTTCTGGCGCCTCGCGTTCCCACCGCGGAACCCGGGGTGCCAGCGCTGGGTCGCGTTCGGACCTCTAGAACTGTCGGTGTAAGAGGCGGGCCGTCGCCGGCGGCCACCGGCGTAGGGGAGGACGCGTGGGCGTGAGAGACAAGTTCCAGACGTTCGGGCAGCGCGAGTGCGCGCGGGCCCTGGCGGACGTGGCGACCGGGCGCAGGCGCGTGTCGCCGGAGGAGCTGCTGCGGCTGACGTCGCCGAGGCTCGACGTGCCGTCGCCGGCGCGGGTCGCCTGCGCGAACGACCCCGTCTCCGTCGGGGCGAACCTCGAGCGGGTGGCGGCCGGGGGCGTGCGGGTCGAGCCTCGGGGCGTCTTCCTCGCGGGGCTGAGGCGCTGGGCGAACGGCCTCCGGGTCCTGCGCCGCGCGCGCCGGGCGCCGGAGCCCGCGGCCAGCGTGCTGATGGGGGGACGCGCGGCGTACGTGCCGAAGGGTTAACCCCGCGGGGCCCCGGACGTGGTAAGATAAGAGGCGTGGGCCCCTCCCCGGGGTCCCCGCACCGACGCCAGGAGGCGCGAGCGATGTCGAGCGGCACGCAGGAGCGGGTCGGCTACTGGGCCGAGGCGGGCGACGTCTTCTTCGGGCGCGGGACGACCGTCCTCGCGCGCCTGATCCGCTGGGGCGAGGGCTCCGGCTCCTGGACGAACCACATGGGCGTGGTCGTCGGGTCCGGCTGGCTCGTCCCGCCGCCCGGGGTCGGGGGCCCGCTCGCCGGCGTCGTCGAGGCGCTCTGGAAGGTCTACGACGGCCCCTGGTGGCCGGAGCACCGCGACGAGTACGAGGGCGCCGGGTTCCGGGTCCGGGTCTTCCGGCACGTCCCGGGGCCGACGCCGACGCAGCTCGACGCCTTCGTCCGGCGGGCGCGGAGCTACGACGGCGACACCTACGGCTGGTGGAAGCTCCTCGGCTTCCTCGCCAAGCGCCTGACGCACGTCGACGTCCCGGCGCTGTTCTTCGTCGACTCGCGGCCGATCTGCTCGTACCTCGCCGCGGAGGTCTGCGCCGCGGTCGGCTGGGGGTTCGGCACGGTCCCCCAGGCCGTCGACCCGGCGGGCGCCGAGGCGTGGTGCGAGGCGCACCCGGTCGGGCGGCCGGGGCCCGACGGCGCGTGGGCCGAGGTCTTCGAGGCGGGGGAGGCGAGCTGATGGGCGGGGTCGACGACCTCCGGTACGTCCTCGCGGACTTCGAGATCGCGAAGGCCGCGATCGTCGTGGCGATCCAGGGCGGGTCGACCTCGGGGACCGCGTTCCAGGCGGCGACGGACGCGATGGCGCGCGTCGTCACCTGGTGGACGACCTACCAGGCGACGGGGGACGCGGCGGCGGCGACGGCGGCCACGGTCGCGCAGCCCGCGCCCGCGGTCCCGGTCGCGGCCGCGACGCAGTGATCAGGACGGACTGGGCGCGGGTGACCCCGCTGCTGGAGGAAAAGTGAAGCTGAAGCTGCTCGTCGTCGCTCTGGCGCTGGCGGTCTCGCCGGCGTGCGCGCTCCACGGCGTCCCGGTGACCCCGGTCGTCGACTGCAAGCTCCTCGGGGAGCTGAGGCAGGCCGCCTGCCCCGCGGGGCAGGAGGCGTCCCAGGCGTGCGTCGCGGCCCAGGACGCGCTCGCGGCGGCCGGCTGCTCCGTGAAGCCGTCCTGTCCGGCCTCGTGTCCGGCCGGACATGAGTGCGTCGACCCGGGACAAGGCTGCGTGGCGGTGACCCCGCCGGCGACGTGCCCCGCGTCGTGCCCCGCTGGCCAGGCGTGCTCGGACCCCGCGAAGGGCTGCGTGGCCGTGCCGCCCGTTCAGACCGGCTGCTCGCTCGACGGTCACCCGGGCCCGGGGCTCGCGAACTTCAAGGCGACCTTGGGAGAGCAGGTGAACAAGGCCATCCAGGCGGTCCACCCTGAGTGTGCG
>DATJPE010000052.1 GCA_035506535.1 Actinomycetes bacterium
GCGATGGTGGCGTCGCCGGGCGCGAAGACCGGTGAGTCGAGGAAGCCGTCCGCCGGCGGGTCCAGCACCAGGGTCGTCGCGCCGCCGTGCAGCGTGACGATGGCGCCCGACTCGTCGGTCGCGACGAGTGTCGAGTCGCTCGTCGTCGCGAAGGAGGCGTCGGTGAGCCCCGTACTGCCCTTGACCTTCACCAGGCGCGGGTGCGCTGCCCCGGGGTCGACCTCGGCGAGGTAGCCGCTCGTCCCGGTGACCACGGAGACCAGGATCTTGGTCCCCGTGGCGTTCCATCGGGCGAGGGAGAGGTCGGCGCTGGGGGTGCCCTTGGCGAGGACCCGGAACGCGCTTCCGTCGGCGTTCATGACGGCGAGGCTGCTGGGAGCGTTCTCGTGCGAACCGTCCCCGAAGACCTCGAGCACGCGGTTGTCCACCGCAGCCACGGCGGCGTACCAGGGAGCCTGGGACAGCCTGCCCTTGCGGATCACCTTCTGGTGGGTCCCGTCAGCGTTGGCGATGACCACGTCGCCGACCTTGGCCGTGGGTGCGGCGGCCACCATGGCGATCTTGTCCGGCGACGGGGCGGCCTCCGCGGCGCCGCCGACGCCGGGGAGCGCTCCGGCGACCAGGGCCAGGCCGGGCACGAGCAGCAGGGCTGTGCGCATCGGTTCCCCCCGAGTTCTCCGGACCGACGCTCGGCCCGGCGGCGAGCCCGAATCTAGCCGCCCACCTCGGAGCCCGTGGAGGTATCGCGATCTCCACCCGATCGGCCGAGGAGCGCCGTCAGGGGACGGGGGTGAGGGCAGCTCCCCCGGCCACCACCGCGAGGACGTTGTCGACCGCGAGGTCGACCATGGCCGAGCGGGTGGCGAGGGTGGCCGAGCCGACGTGCGGCAGCAGGACCAGCCCGGGGACGTCCATCAGGCCCGCGAGGTCGCTACCCAGCGGCTCGCGGTCGTAGACGTCCAGGCCCGCCGAGTGCAGCCGCCCCGCTCGCAGCGCCGCCACGAGGGCCTCCTGGTCCACGACCGGGCCACGCGCGGTGTTGACCAGCGTCGCCGTCGGCTTCATCAGGGCCAGCTCGCGCGCCCCGACCAGGTGCCGAGTCTGGTCGGTGAGCGGGACGTGCACGGACACGACGTCGGACTCGCGCAGCAGCGTCTCGAGGTCCACGGCTCGCGAGACCTCGTCGGAGCCCGCGGTACGGCTGTGGTGGACGACCGTCATCCCGAACCCGCGCCCACGACGGGCGACGGCGCGCCCGATCTGGCCGTAGCCGAGGATGCCCAGCGTCGCGCCGTGGACGTCGAGGCCGAGGTAGGCGTCCATCACGAACCCGGTCCAGCGGCCTCCCCGCAGCGACTCCCCGGCCTCCCAGAGGCGGCGCCGGCTCATGAGGACCAGCGCGAAGGCCAGGTCCGCGGTCGTCTCCTCCAGCACGTTCGGGGTGTGTGTCACGACGACTCCGCGCTCCCGCGCGGCGGCCAGGTCGATCTGGTCGAAGCCGGCGCTGGCCAGCGCCACGACACGAAGGCCGGCTCCGGCGGCGTCCAGCAGGCCCGCATCGATGCGGTCGCCGGCGATGCCGAGGATCGCGGTGGCCCCCCTGGCGAGCTCACGCAGCCGGCCCGGGGACGACGGGGACGAGGTGCCCGTGTCGACGACCTCGCAGGTCAGGGCGAGCCGCTCGACCCCCGCGCCAGGACAGCCCGACCGCGTCACCAGGACACGCGGGCGCGACGTGGTGGCGATCGGCACTCCCCCATTGTCGCCACCGCTCGTCCCAGCCGGCGGGAGCGGCACCGACCGCTGCTGGATTGACTGAACCGTCAGTAAGGTGACGGCTGACCGCTCGAGCACCGGAGGCTGCCGTGGACGTCCCCGACCGCGCCCAGGTCGTCGTCGTGGGCGGCGGAGTCATCGGGTGCAGCGTCGCCTATCACCTCACCCGGCGAGGCTGGACCGACGTGCTGCTCCTCGAGCGCAAGCGCCTGACGTCCGGCACCACGTGGCACGCCGCCGGGCTGGTGACCCAGGCCCGGCCGAGCGCGGGCACCCGCGAGATTGTGCGGCGCAGCCTTCGCGTGTTCGAGACCCTGGAGGCCGAGACCGGTCAGAGCACCGGCTTCCGGCGTACCGGCACCGTCCACCTGGGCACGAGCGAGGACCGCATGGAGGAGCTTCGCCGACAGGCCTCCGCCGGACGCGCGTCGGGCCAGCGCATCGAGGTCGTCGACACCGAGCGCGCCGTGGAGCTGTTCCCCCTGCTGAACCCCGACGGCATCCTCGGCGGGCTGTACTACCCCGACGACGGGCGGGGCAACGCGACGGACACGACGATGGCCCTGGCCAAGGGGGCGCGCGACGCCGGCGCTCGCATCCTCGAGCAGACGCGCGTCACCGGCGTGCTGACCGACGGCCGGCGGGTACGCGGCGTGGCCACGGAGTACGGCGACGTCGAGGCCGAGGTCGTCGTGAACTGCACCGGCATGTGGGGGCGTGAGTTCGGGGCGACCCACGGCGTCGCCCTGCCGCTGCAGGCGCTCGCCCACTACTACGTCGTCACGGACAAGATCCCCGGCCTGCCCGCGAACCTGCCGACCATCAAGAGCTCCGACGACTTCGCCTACGTCAAGGACGAGGCCGGCAGCCTCATGGTCGGCTTCTTCGAGCCGGGGAGCTACGCGTGGGCGTCTCGTGGGATCCCGGCCGATGCGGAGTTCACCACCCTCCCCGAGGACTGGGACCACCTCGGGCCGTTCTACGAGCGCATGCTCGGCCGCTTCCCGATCCTCGCCGACGCCGGGATCCGCCTGTTCTTCGCTGGGCCGGAGAGCTTCACCCCCGACGGCTACTACCACCTCGGTGAGGTGCCCGACGTCGAGAACTACTACGCCGCCTGCGGCTTCAACTCCATCGGGTTCCTGAGCGGGCCGGGGGCCGGGTCGGTGCTCGCCGACTGGATCGTCGACCGTCACCCGCCCATGGACCTGCCCGAGGCGGACCCGCGCCGTGTCGTGCCGTTCCAGGTCAACCGTCGCTACCTCGAGCAGCGGGTGGTCGAGACCCTCGACAGGGCCTACCCGGTCCACTGGCCCTTCGAGCAGCGCGAGCGAGCGCGCGGGATCCGCCGCTCGCCGGTGCACGACCGGGTCGCCGCCGCGGGTGCGGTCTTCGGCGAGCTGGCCGGCTGGGAGCGGGCCACCCACTACGCGGTGGGCGAAGATCCGGACGGAGGCCCCTCCTTCGGCCGGCCGCCCTTCTTCGACGCCTGGGCCGGCGAGCACCGCGCCGTCCGCGAGGACGTCGCGCTGTTCGACATCAGCTCCTTCGGCAAGATCTCGGTCCAGGGACGCGACGCCCTGGCGCTGCTGCAGCGGCTCTCGGCCGCCGACGTCGACGTCGAGCCCGGAGAGGTCGTCTACACGCAGTGGCTCAACGACCGTGGCGGCATCGAGGCGGACGTCACGGTGACCCGGGTGGCCGACGCGGAGTTCCTCGTCCTCACCGCCGCGGCGACCCTCGGCCGCGACGCCAGCCGGCTGCGGCGGCACAGCGGGGAGGCCTTCGTCACGGTCACCGACGTCAGCGCCGCCATGGCGATGTTCTCCCTCATGGGTCCGCGCTCGCGCGAGCTTCTGCAGCCGTTGACCGACGCCGACCTGTCCGACCACGCGTTCCCGTTCCGCGCGTCACGGACCATCGACCTCGGCCTGGCGATGGTGCGGGCGACCCGGATCACCTACGTCGGGGAGCTGGGCTGGGAGCTGCTCGTGCCCGCGGACGTCGCAGTCCACGTCTACGACACCCTCCTCGAGGCGCAGCCCGGTCTTCGGCACGCCGGCTACCACGCGCTCAACTCGCTACGGATGGAGAAGGCCTATCGCAGCTGGGGCCACGACATCGGATGGGCCGACACCCCCGTGGAGGCCGGGCTCGGCTTCGCGGTGGCGTGGGACAAGCCGGGCTTCATCGGGCGCGACGCACTGCTGCGCCACCGCGAGGAGGGGCCGACGCGACGGCTGGTCCAAGTCGCCTTCGACGACCCCGACGTGATGGCCTATCACGACGAGCCGATCTACCGCGACGGTGTCCTCGTCGGTCGGCTGGCGAGCGCGTCGTACGGCCACACCCTGGCACGCGCGGTCGGACTCGGCTACGTCGGGGCCGACCACCCGGTCGACGCCGACTGGGTCGGGGCCGGGACCTATGCCGTCGAGGTCGCCTGCGTGCGTCAGCCGGTAACCGTGTCGCTGCGGCCGCTGTATGACCCGGGCAACGAGCGCATCCGTCGCTGAGGCCGGCCACGGCGGGGTCGATGGACGCGAACAGCAGCAGCCGGCCGATGACCAGGGCCGCGGCCACCACCACCTCGTCCGCCGTCGGTGCGGGCGCCCGGTGGAGGTCGCCGGCGAGCACGCCGTGGAAGATCGTCGGGACCTGTGGGGCGTGCGCGAAGGGCCTCGCGACGCGCCGGTGACGAGCCTGGCCGCTCCGTCAGGGACAATGGGCGCCGGAGGTCATCGTGGGAACTGACAGTCGGGCCCGGGCGTCGGCGCGGGAGAAGGCCGCCGAGATGCGTGCCGCCGAGCGGCGGCGCGAGCGTCGGCAGCGGATCCTCATCGCCCTCGGGCTGGTCGTGGCCGTCGTGGTCGTCATCGGTGGGCTGGTCGGGGTCAAGCTGGCCAGCGGCGGCAAGGCGACGAGCACAGCGAAGCCTGCCTCGCCGGCCTCCGACCAGATCATCAAGGACGTCACCTCGGTCCCGACCTCGACCTTCAACGCCGTCGGGGCGGGCACCGCGTCGAACTTCCCCTCGCCGATCAACCCGCCCGGACCCCAGGCCGCGGGCAAGCCGCGGACGCTGTACGTCGGTGCCGAGTACTGCCCCTACTGCGCCGCGGAGCGCTGGGCGCTGGCCGTCGCCCTGTCCAGGTTCGGCAGCTTCGGCACCCTGGGCGTGACGCACTCCTCGACTGTCGACGTCTTCCCGAACACCGCGACCCTGACCTTCCACAACGCGTCGTTCGCCAGCGACGTCATGGCCTTCACCGCCTACGAGACGGCGACGAACCAGGTCAACCAGGCGGGCACCGGCTACGTCCCGCTGGACACCCTGACAGCGGCTGACCAGCAGCTCGAGGCCAAGTACAACGCGCCGCCGTTCGTGCCCGCCTCGGCGCAGGGCACGATCCCCTTCATCTACTTCGACGGGCACTACGTGCAGTCCGGGGCGTCGTACTCGCCTCAGGTCCTGGCCGGCAAGACGCAGGAGCAGATCGCCGCGTCGCTCGCCGACCCGAACAACGCGATCTCGAAGGCGGTCGTCGGCTCGGCGAACGTCCTCACCGCCGCGATCTGCACAACGACGCAGCAGAAGCCGGTCGACGTGTGCACCTCGCCCGGCGTGGTCGCGGGGGCGGCGAAGCTGGGTACGTCGTGAGCGCGGAGGCCGTCACCGCAGAGCGGTCCGTCACGCCGGCCCGTACCTGGTACGCCATCTCCTCCTTCGTCCTCTCACTCATCGGCCTCGGCGCGGCGGGCTACCTCACCTACGAGCACTACACCGGGTCCACGACCCTGGCGTGCAAGGACACCGGGACGGTCAACTGCCTCAAAGTGACGACGAGCACCTACTCCACACAGCTCGGCATCCCGGTCGCCGTGCTCGGACTGCTCTTCTATGTCGTCATGGCGGCGCTGTGCTCCCCGCCCGCGTGGTCACTCGCCCGTCGATGGGGCGCCGTCACCTGGGTACGCCTGGCCTGGAGCCTGGTCGGGGTGCTCATGGTCTTCTTCCTCGTCTGGGCCGAGCTGTTCCGCATCGACGCCATCTGCCTCTGGTGCACGGCCGTGCACGTGGTCACGGTGGCCCTGTTCGGGGTGCTGGTCTTCGCTGCCGCCCTCGCGGACGAGGAGTGAGCCCGAGCATGCCCGCGACGGTCCAGGTCCTGCACGCCGGCTATGCCGACGACCGGGTGGCCAGCACGGTCACCCTGATCCGCGACGGCGATGCGGTCATCGTGGTCGACCCCGGCATGGTGGCCGACCGGGCGGTCATCCTCGCCCCGCTCCGTGACTCCGGCGTCGCGCCGGAGGCGGTTACCGACGTCGTCATCAGCCATCACCACCCCGACCACACGATCAACATCGCGTTGTTCCCGAACGCCCGTGTGCACGACGTCATGGCGACCTACCAGCGCGACGTCTGGACCGACCACGAGGAGGGCGACTTCGCCGTTTCGCCCTCGGTCCGCCTGGTCGCGACTCCCGGGCACACCGACCAGGACGTGACGACGGTCGTGGACACAGCCGAGGGGACCGTCGTGCTGACCCACCTGTGGTGGTCGGCCGAGGGGCCGGCGGACGACCCGTTCGCCGCCGACCGCGACGTCCTGCGTGGCTCGCGCGAGCGGGTCCTGGCGATGGGTCCCGTGCTCGTGATCCCCGGCCACGGCCAGCCGTTCGTCCCCGACGCGAGCACGCCGCGGTAGTCCTGGCCGGTCTGTCGTGCTCGGCGCAGGCTGCGCGCGTCAGAACGGTGGTGCGTCGGGCGGCAGTCCTTCGTCGTTGACGCCGTAGTCGTTGACGCCGTAGTCGTTGACGCGGTGGTCGTCGGGTGGTCGCCGGCTGGTGTTGCCCCCAGGTGTGATCCATTCGACGCTGCCGTCGGGATGTCGGACGGTCCGGTAGCCGTAGATCGTCTTGAGCCGGTGATGGTGGTGGCAGGCCGGGTTGCCGTTCTGGACGCTCGTGCCTCCGCCCTCCGACCAGGGTCTGGCGTGGTCGAACTCGGCGGCCGCCCGGTTGCACCCGGGGGCGCTGCAACGTTGCCCGAGGCCGAGGAGGTGGTCACGCATCTTCGCGCTGGGCCGGTAGCGGCGGCGGCCGAGGTCGAGCAGGTGGCCGTCGACAGGTTCTGTGACCAGGCGCCGCCAGGTCGTGGAGGCGGCCAGGTCGCGCGCGAGCTCGACCGGGATCGGGCCGTAGCCCGGGATCACGCCGCTGCCGTCACGCAGGGCCAGCAGCGTTGGCAGGTCGATCTGCACGATGACCTCGCACCGCGCCTTGAGGCCGGCGCGCAGCCCGGGCGGGACCTGGTCACTCGTATCGCCGACGGAGGGATCCGTCGAGCCGGAACGGGCGTCGGCGACCTCGCGGCACGAGACCCGGGCGAGGCGCTGGACGACCTCGAAGCGCAGCGTCTGGAGCGGCACCCGCGGCTGGCCGAGCGCCTGGCGGTGGGCCGTCCAGGCCGCGGCCTCGGCGTCCAGCGCATTCTTGATCTCGAGGATCGACACGACGTCCGCCTCGATCCACAGCCCGGCCCGGCCGTGCTCCTTCGGGTGGTAGGTGACGCCCGTGCGCTCCGCCTCCGCCGCGAACGCCGCGCTCAGGTCCCGGGGTCGCAGGCTCGCCACGACCCGGCGTACCGAGGTGCGGAACTGGGAGACGCTCTGGGTCTCACCCCGCGGGAACACTCGCGCCTCCACCCGCGCGCACTCCGTGTCGTCCAGGCCGGTCGTGAGCTCGCGGATCGCGTAGACGTGCCCCAGGCCGATCGACCCGCGCCCGAGTGCCGACATCGTCACGGGGAGGCGGTCGGCGAGGTCACGTGCCAGGTCGAGGCGCTGGCCCACATAGGTCTCGGAGGCGTTCAGCGCGAGGGCCAGGTCCGCGGTGGCCACCTCCATGAAGTCAGCCTCGTCCGGCGTCGTCGGGCAGTAGGGGACGTCCTCGTCCGGAACCGGCGCTGAAACCGCCGCCACTGCGGCGAGCGCCTGGGCCTCCAACCAGTTCCGGCAGGCCTGCCAGGCCGCTGCGTACTCGATCCGCACCGCCAGCGCGCACGACGTCGGGTCGAAGTCGCTCAGCAGGGTGATGGCCTCCGGCCCCGGTGGCACCACGCCGGTGAAGACGTCCCAGACCGTGGGTGCCTCCATCGGGTCGAACCCGGGCACCGACGCGACGTCCTCCTCCGCGAGCACGTCGTGCTCGTCGACGAGGTCCGCCTGCATCGTTCCCGGCATGGAACAAATGTACGATATCCCACCGACGGCGACCAGTCCGAACACTCACGTTGTGGATACCCGTGTGGCCCTTGACCTGCGACGATGCCGCAGAGGAGGAGATGGGATTGTCCGGCGGGCGATCACGGCTGGGGGTCGGTCTCTGGATGGTCGCCATCGGCATCATCGCTACCGTCGGCGGAGTTGCCTGGTCCTACGCCGACACCGCCGGAGGCGCAAACATCGGAGCGGGCGGCGTCATCTTCGCCGGGATCTGGTCGGTCATCCTCGGTCTCGCGCTTGCCGTCGATGGCTGGCGCAGACGTCGACGGCGTCTCGACTAGATTCCCCGCATTCCTGACGACCAGCCGGTGACGGCCCCGACCCGCCACGCGCGGCCCGCGCGCGACCGAATGGCTGCCCTCCGCCGTCGGATAGCCGCCTTCCGCAGCCCGTCGCGCTCGCTCCAGCGGCTGCTGGACGCTCCCGACGGCGCCACCGGGGCGGACCTCGACGGACTGGTCCTGACCTCGAAGACCCAGTACGTCTCAGCGGTGCTCATCCTGGGGTTCACGGTGGTCATCAGCGTTGTCGTGGTGGCGCTAGACCTGACGGAGCCGCCCACAGATCTGTTCGTGCCCGTGTTCTTCCTGGTCCTCGACGTCGTGGTCGCCGTCTTCGTCCATCGGTGGTTCGTCCGTCCGCGGGTGACGGTGACCGCCTCAGAGCTCGTGATCGTGAACCCGATCCGTCAGTACCGCCTCGCCAGGCCCGACATCGCCTACTTCTTCCAAGGCGTCCAGGACCTCTCACTCACCACCGTCGCCGGCAAGAGGATCGAGCTCTACGCCCTGCAGACCAACCTGGGTCCCTGGTCGGGTCCCACCTCGATCGGGGCACGAGTCGTGGAACGCCTGAACACGCTCCTGGACCGCACGACGCCGCACATCGTCCCGCCTCGCCGGCGCACGCAGGATCTGCCACGGTGGGTCTGGCCGGTCGTCGCCGTCGGTGTCCTGGGCCTCAAGGTGCTAGTGCACAGCCTTCTGCACTAGCGGGCGGCGAGGGACATGGCGAGGGTCTCGGTCACGAGCTTGCCGACGGCGTCGACCTCGATGAGGAAGCCGTCGTGGCCGTACGGGGAGCCGACCACCCGCAGCCCGTCACTCGTCGGCAGCAGCTCGTCGAGCTCCTCCTGCAGGCGCAGTGGGTACAGCCGGTCGGTGTCGATCCCGGCGACGAGCGTCGGAGCGGTCACCCCGGCCAGCGCCGCCGGGACTCCCCCGCGGCCGCGTCCGACGTCGTGGGTGTCCATGGCCCGGGTCAAGGTGACGTAGGTCCCCGGGTCGAAGCGTCGGGCCAGCTTCTCGGCGTGGTGGTCGAGGTAGGACTGGACCGCGTAGCGGCCGCCGTGCAGGGGGTCCTCGTCGTCCTGCGGCTGCCGCCCGAACCTCAGGTCGAGCTCGGTCTCGCTGCGGTAGGTGAGGTGCGCGACGCGCCGCGCGACCCCCATCCCGGTGAGCGGTCCGGGGCTGTCCGCGGCGAGGTAGTCCCCACCGTGCCAGGCCGGGTCGGAGGTGATCGCCAGCACCTGGGCGGTCTGGGTGCCGATCTGGTCGGCGGTGGCCGCGGCCCCGGTCGCGAGCAGCAGCGCCGACCCCACCCGCGACGGATAGGTCACCGCCCACTCGAGCGCCCGCATGCCGCCCATCGACCCGCCGAGCACGGCGGCCCAGCGCTGGATGCCGAGGCGGTCCGCCAGGGCTCGTTCGACCTCGACCTGGTCGCGCACGGTGATGGTGGGCCACCGCGAGCCGTACGCCCTCCCGTCGGGCGCCGCCGACGACGGTCCCGTCGTCCCCTGGCAGCCGCCGAGGATGTTCGGCGCGACGACCCACCAGCGGTCGGTGTCCAGCGGCGCGTCGGGCCCGATCAGCCCAGGCCACCAGCCGCCGGTGACGTGCCCGGGGCCGGGCTCGCCCTCGACGTGGGAGTCCCCCGTCAGCGCGTGCAGCACGAGGACCGCGTTGGAGCGGTCCGGTGCGGGGGTCCCCCACGTCTCGTAGGCGACCCGGACCGCGGGCAGCCGCTCCCCCATCTCGAGGGGGAACGACCCGAGATCGGCGAACTGGCGCCGTCCCGGGTCGTCCCCCTCGCGCCATCCGCCGTATCGGCGTGTCATGACTCCTTCGAGGCGCGGAAGCCCGCCTCGAGGTCGGCGAGGATGTCGGGCAGGCCCTCGAGGCCCACCGACAGCCGCACCAGGCCGGGGGTGACCCCGGTCGCGGCCTGCTCCTCGGGCGTGAGCTGGCTGTGCGTCGTCGACGCCGGGTGGATCACCAGCGAGCGCACGTCGCCGATGTTCGCGACGTGGCTGTGCAGCTCGAGGGCCTCCACGAACCGCTTGCCGGCCTCCAGCCCGCCGACGATCTCGAAGGCGAGGACGCCGCCCGCCCCCTTGGGCGCGTACTTCTGCTGCAGCGCGTGCCACGGCGAGGAGGGCAGCCCGGCGTAGGCGACGCTGAGCACCTCGTCACGACCCTCCAGCCACTCCGCGACCGCCTGCGCGTTCGCGACGTGCCGCTCGACCCGCAGGCTCAGGGTCTCCAGGCCCTGGGACAGCAGGAACGCGTTGAACGGCGAGATCGCGGTGCCGAGGTCGCGCAGCAGCTGGACGCGCGCCTTGAGGATGTAGGCGAGGTTCGCGCCGAGGGCGGAGCCGACGCCGAGGTCGCGGGCGTAGACCAAGCCGTGGTAGCTCGGGTCGGGCTGGTTGAAGCCGGGGAACTTCTCCGGGTTCGCGCCGTAGTCGAAGCGGCCGCTGTCGACGATGACGCCGCCGATCGCCGAGCCGTGCCCGCCGAGGTACTTGGTGGCCGAGTGGACGACGATGTCGGCCCCCCACTCGAAGGGCCGGGTGAGGTAGGGCGTCGGGATCGTGTTGTCCACGATGAGCGGGACCCCCACCTCGTGCGCGACCGCCGAGACGCCCTCGAGGTCGAGCAGGTCGCTCTTGGGGTTGGCGATGGTCTCGCCGAAGAATGCCTTGGTGTTCGGCCGCACGGCGGCCCGCCACGAGTCGAGGTCGTCGGGGTCCTCGACGAAGCTGACGTGGATGCCCAGCTTCGGCAGCGTGTAGTGGAACAGGTTGTACGTCCCGCCGTACAGGCTCGGGCTGGAGACGATGTGGTCTCCGGCCTCGGCGATGTTGAGGATGGCCACGGTCTCCGCGGCCTGGCCCGAGGAGACCAGCAGCGCGCCGACGCCGCCCTCGAGCGCGGCGAGGCGCTCCTCCACCGCCGCCTGGGTCGGGTTCATGATCCGCGTGTAGATGTTGCCGAACTCCCGGAGCCCGAACAGGTTGGCCGCGTGCTCGGTGGAGTCGAAGGTGTACGAGGTCGTCTGGTAGATCGGCAGCGCACGGGCGTGCGTCGCCTGGTCGGGCGTCTGCCCGGCATGGATCTGCTTGGTCTCGAACGACCAGGCGGAGCTGTCGGTCACGAGGGGTCTCCTTCATAGGGGGCTGCGGGTGTTTCGGGGGTGCGGAGCCTGTGTGGGCCGGCGGAACCGCGGGAACTGCCGGGAGCGGCACGGCGCGCGCAGCGGTCCGGAGGACGCCGGGCGCGACTGGCCTGAGAGGAGGCTGCGGGTACGGCCGAGGGTCAGCGACAGCGCGCTGACGCGACCCGGAGCAGGTCGACGCAGCGCATTCGCGTGAGGAGCAGGCGCCGCGGCATGCGGATCATCCTCGGGCGCGCCGCGCCGAAGGTCAACTCGCGTTCGCCCAGCGGACGCCTCACGAGCGCCACAGCAAGACGATGGCCCGGTCGTCGTCGTGCCCGACCGACACCGAGTCCAGCAGCCGACGGGCGCCGCGGCGAAAGCCCCGGGGGACCAGGTGCTCGGCCTGGCCGAGCAGCCGGTCGATCCCCACCTCGATGTCCGCGCCCGGGGTCTCGACCAACCCGTCGGTGTAGAGGAGGAGCGCGTCGCCAGGTCCGAGGGTGCCGCGCTCGTGGACGTACGTCGCGTCCGGGTCGATGCCGAGGGCGGTGCCTTGCGCCTCGGTGAGGCGCCACCGCCCGGAACCGGCCTGGAAGTGCGCCGCCGGGGGGTGCCCGGCGGACCCGAGGACGTACGCCCCGCTCTCCAGGTCCACGGCGACGTGCACCGCGGTCGCGAACCCGTCCCCCCAGCCCTGGCGCAGCAGGTAGGCGTTCGCGGCGGGCAGGAACTCCTCCGCCGGCAGGCCCCCGAGCAGGCCGCCCATCGCGCCGGAGAGCAGCAGCGAGCGGGTGCCGGCCTCCACCCCCTTGCCGGAGACGTCGCAGACCACGAGCTCGAGGGTCCGCTCGTCGGCCGAGCGGGTGGCCACGACGAAGTCGCCGCTGAAGGAGGCGCCGCCGGCGGGGCGGAGCACGACCTCGGCGTCCCAGCCGCTCGGCAGCGGGGGCAGCGCACCGGCCAGGCGGACCCGGTCACGGAGGTCGACGAGCATGGAGTCGCCCCGGATCGCCTGCACGCCCAGCCGGGCCCGGCTGCGCGCGACGTAGAGCATGACGAGCCCGGTCAGACCCACGACGAGGAAGATGCCCGGCCGGACCTGGACGGACTGGCCGATGCGTACCGCCCAGACCAGGGCCAGCAGGATCACCGCGACCAGGAGCAGGAAGGCCCGCACCGAGAGCACCAGGCCGCCGATGACGACCAGCAGGACGAGGGCCGCCGGGGAGAACCAGCGCGGCCAGTGGCGGGCCAGGATCGAGAGCACGACCGCCGCGACCCCGAGCAGGAGCAGGCCGAAGCCGTCGGAGCGGAAGAAGCCGCGGCGCAGACGCAGCCAGGCCCGCCGGCCACGCCCGCGCAGGCGGCCTCGAGCGCCCGGACCCCCGCCCGGGTGGCGCCGTCCCCGCCGTGCCGCCATGGGCGGACCCTACGCAAACCCGTGTCGGTCGCGGACCGTTCTGGGGTAGGAACGCCTTGTGACGCGACCATGGGCACGGGCATGAGCAGCGCGACGACGGTCGGGATCCGCATGGCCACCGACGCGGACTGGGACCTCATCACGACCCTCGACGAGCGCGGCTTCGGCTACACCGCGGAGGGGGACCGGGAGCCGGTGCGGGCCGTCTTCGAGCCCGAGCGGACCACCCTCGCGGCGCTCGAGGACCAGACGGTGGGCCTGGCGTCGATCTACTCGCTGTCCATGAGCGTGCCCGGCGGTGCGCTGGTGCCCACCGCGGGGGTCACCTGGGTGTGCGTCCAGCCGACCCACCGGCGGCAGGGCGTGCTCACGGCGATGATGCGCGCGCAGCTGGAGCAGGTCCGCGACCGCGGCGAGGAGCCGGTGCTCGCGCTGTTCGCCAGCGACCCGGGCATCTACGGCCGATTCGGCTACGGGCTGGCGTCGCGGGCGCTGTCGGTGAGCATCCCCACCCAGCGTGGGGATCTGGCGTGGGCCGTTGACCCCGAGCCCGGGCTGGTCGCGCGGCTGGCCGAGCCGCGCGAGGTACGTCCCCTTCTCGAGGAGCTCGCCCGCCGCGTCGCGGCGTACCGGGCCGGCGGGCTGGTCCGCTCCTCGCAGTGGTGGGACCTGCACCTGCACGACGACCCGACCATGCGGGACGGCTACACGGCCCTGCGGGCCCTGCTCGTCGAGGACGCCGCCGGGCCGCGGGCGTACGCGCTCTACCGCACCAAGATCGACTGGGGCGAGCTCACCGGCGGCGGGGACCTGCTGGTCCGCGAGCTCGGGTACGTCGACGCGCCGGCCGCGACCGCGCTCTGGCGAACCCTGCTCGGTCACGACCTGATCCGCACGGTCAGCGTGCCCAGCCTGCCGCTCGACGACCCGCTGATGTGGCTGCTGGGCGACGTCCGCAGCCCGCGACCGAGGCTCTCCGACCGGCTGTTCGTGCGCATCGTGGACGTGCCCGGCGCCCTGCAGGCTCGCAGCTACGCGACGGCGGTGGACGTCGTCCTGGACGTCTCCGATGCGTTCGCCCCCTGGGCCGGTGGGCGCTTCCGGCTGACCGCGGGCCCGGAGGGGGCGACGTGCACTCCGACGTCGGACGCCCCGGACATCGCCCTGGGAGCCGCGGAGCTGGGCGCGATCTACCTCGGTGACACCCCGCTCGGGGCGCTCGCCGACGCCGGGCGGGTCCGCGAGCTGTCCTCGGGGGCGGTGGCCGCGACCGCCCGGTCGTTCCAGGGACCCCGCGCCGCCTGGTGCCCCTTCTTCTTCTGAGCCTCCCGGGTGGCCGCGTAGGTCTCCAGCGCGGCCGCGGCGGCGGCGCGCTGCGGCGGAGGCGGCGGGGCCGGCGCGTACGCCGTCCCGGCCACCACCTCCAGCCCGTGCGCCGCGGCGAGCGCCGCGGGGTCCTCGCGGACCAGCCGGGCGGCGAGCTCCTGCAGGGTCTCCCCCGGCCGCCGGCCGCGGCCCTGGGCGGCGAGGGCGGCCTCGAGGCGGCCCAGGGCCGCCAGCAGCCGGCCTCCCCTCTCCCGCGGGATCGCCGGGTGCCGCCGGCGTCCGAGCAGCAGCGCGACCCCGGCGCCGAGCCCGACGAGGAGCATCAGCCCGACGGCGAGGACGGCCCGCCCGGTCGCGCTCGCCAGGTCGCGGCGCAGCGCCTGGCTCAGCCGCTCGCGCAGGCCGCCCGTCGGTCCCGCGAGCGCGGCGCCTGCGGTCGGGTCCGAGGCGACCCAGCCGACGCCGGGTGAGTAGACCTCCACCCAGGCGTGGGCGTCGGAACCGACGAACAGCCGCCGGCCGTCCGGCGCCGGGCGGCCGTACGCGTAGCCGGTGACGACCCGCGAAGGGATCCCCGCCGCCCGCAGCAGCACCGTCTCGGCGGAGGCGAACTGCTCGCAGAAGCCCTCGTGGCTGTCGAAGAGGAACGCGTCCACCGAGTCCTCGCCGGGCGCCGGGACCGGGGCATCCAGGCGGTAGCGCTCGTGGGTGCGCAGGTAGGTCTCGACCCGCCGCACGGCCTCGGCCCGATCGCTCGCGCCGGCGACGAGGCTTCGCCCCAGCGAGAGCACCCGGGCGGGGACCGAGCCGGGCAGGCGGACCCACTGCGGGTCGTCGAGGTCGCGGCTGTCGCGGCCGGCGGCGACCCCGGCCGTCGGCTGAAGCGTGTCGTAGCCGACCGAGCTCACCGCATAGGACGTGCCCGAGCCCTGGCGCACGAACAGGTAGGACCCCAGCGAGGTCCGGGCCAGCGCCCCCGACGTGGTCACCGACGTCGGTTGGCCCGGACTCAGGAGCAGCGGTGTGGTCAGGTTGGGCGCCAGCATCACGGTGTCGGTCCGCGTGGGCCGCGTGGCGCTGCCCTCCTCCTGCGGGACGACGAAGGTCCCCGGGCTGCTCTGGTCCAGCATGGACAGCGCGGGGGCGGGCGGGTACCAGCTCGACCCGTCGTAGGTCGCGAACACCTGGTCGCGCCACAGCCGAGGCGCCTGCCACGGGACGCTCGCCACCGGGTCGTCGGGGAGGGCCCCGCGCATGCGCAGGTCCAGGCGCCCGACGTACCCGCTCGTCGATCGGGGATCGCCGGGCGAGGGTCCGCCCGCGGCGGGCAGGTCCGGGACACCGTGCGCGGCGGCGGCCAGCCGGCCCGTCGCGTGCAACCCCCTGGGATGCGGGACGAGCAGGAATGCGACCAGGCCCACGACCACGACGGCCGCCGCGGCCGTCACCACCATCATGGTCGACGAGCCACCGACGGCGACGACGACCGGCGCGTCGGCCACGCGCGCCGCCGCGAGGCGCACGAGGCAGACCACCACGAGCACCGCCCCGACGAGCAGCGGCACGGCGACGGCCTCGCCCTGCGCGAGCCCGGCCGCGAGCACCAGCGTCGCTCCCGTCAGCGACAGGCCGACGTAGAGGTCCCGGAGGCTCTCCTGCACGAGGACGTTCGCGGGCACGGCGAGGACGACGACGAACCCGAGCCGGGTCGCGAGGTCGGTGGCGGTTCCCGGCCCAGCCCCGGTGAACGAGGCCAGCAGGGCGACGGCCATGACCCCGGTCGCGAGGGCGCGCCGCAGCATCGGCCCGAGTCCCGTCCGCAACTGCATGGCCGAGGCGACCGCGACGGCCAGCACCACCCAGGCACCCACCAGGGTCCGCGTGGAGACCAACCCGCCGGCCCGCAGCACGAGCTCCGCCCAGGCCGCCGCGGTGACGGTCGTGAGGCGCAGGCCGGGCAGCACGCCGGGGGTCGGGACGCTCACGGCGTCTCCGTCCGGCGGGCCGCTACCGGGGTGCGGACCAGCACCGGCGCGCCGCCCGGCCCGGTCAGGCCTACCGCCCGCTGCCATACCGCCGCCGCGTCGCCCGCGACCGCGTCAAGGGCCCCCGGCAGCCGGGCGCACCAGTCCAGCACCGTGGCCGGGTCGCTGGCGTGCAGGTCCGGTACGCCGCGCAGCGCGGCGAGCACGTGCGTCCGGCCGGGACGGATCGCGGTCGCGGCCAGGCGGGAGACCAGCTCCTCCCAGTCGGGGTCGGGCCCGGCGACGCCGGCGACGGGGGGCGCCACGACCAGGACCAGATCGCCACCCATCTCCTCCAGGCGGTCGGTGACGACCAGGCGTCCGCGGCGCGCACTCGTGCGCCAGTGCACGTGCCGGCTCGGGTCCCCCGGTCGCCACTCGCGCATGGCGTGGACCTCCGCACCCGCCGGGTGGACCACCCGCGCGCCGCCCGGACGCTCCTGGGTCGCCGCCTCGGGCACCGGCCAGGGCGGGGCCGCCCCGGGCGCGACGACGAGGTCGACCGCCAGGTCGCGCCGGCTCCCCCACGAGAGCAGGCCGAGGATCCCGATCTTGGTCAGCTCGAGGTCGACGCTGGTCGCGGCTCCGCGGCGAGCCGCCCGCCCGGCGAGGCGGACGACGACGCGCTCCTCCGGCTCAAGGGACCCGACGTGCGCCTCGGGCAGCTCCAGCAGTGGCGTCCGAAGCCGCAGTGCGCCCGGGCGCGAGCGGCGGGTCCCGGCGTTGACCACGACGAGCTCGAGGCGGACCGGGTCCCCGGCGCGGGCTCGCAGCGGCCCCACGAGCCCGAGGTGCAGACAGGCGCCCGGCCAGGGCAGGAGCGCGTCGACGAGCACCGCGGCCAAGGCCAGGCAGGCAAGCAGGAGCAGCCAGACCGTGCCGGTGAGGATCGCGAGAGCGGTCAGGCCGCCGACCACCGCGGCGCAGGCGCGCAGCGCCCGCCCTGCGGGGCGTCGCTCGGCCCGGCCTCGGTGGGCCTCGGCGGTCACGGCCGGGGCGGGACGCTGACGGCCTCCAGCGCGTGCTGGACGACGGCCATCGCGGCGGGGCCGCCCACTCTCCCGTCGCCGAGACTCACCCGGTGCCCCAGCACCGGGAAGGCCAGCGCCTTGACCTCGTCAGGGGTGACGTGGTCGCGTCCGTGCAGGGTGGCCAGCGCCTGCGCGCAGCGCACGAGGGCCAACGCCGCCCGAGCCGAGGCACCGTGGCGCACCCGCGGGTCCTCCCGGGTCGCTCGCGCGAGCGCGACGGCGTACCCGAGGACCTGGTCGGCCACGTGCACCCGCCGGACCTGGGCCTGCACGACCCGCAGCGTCTCGGGGTCGGTGACCGCCTCGAGGTCTTCGACCGTCGCGCGTTCGAGCTGCTCGCGCACCACCAGCCGCTCCGCGCCGGCGTCCAGGGGTCCCAGGTGGAGGCACACCGCGAACCGGTCGAGCTGGCCCTCCGGCAGGGCGTACGTGCCGTGCTGGTCCAGCGGGTTCTGGGTGGCCAGCAGGACGAAGGGGGCGGGCAGCGGGTGACGGACGCCGTCGACGGTCACCGCGCCCTCCTCCATCGCCTCGAGGAAGGCCGACTGGGTGCGCGGCGGGGTGCGGTTGAGCTCGTCGACGAGGACCACGTGGGCGAACAGCGGGCCGGGGACGAAGGTGAGCCGGACGCCGTCCCAGATCCCGGAGCCGGTGATGTCCGACGGCAGCAGGTCCGCGGTCGCCTGCACCCGGCGGAAGCTGCCGCCCACCGAGCGCGCGACGGCCTTCGCGAGGGTGGTCTTGCCGCTGCCCGGCACGTCCTCGACGAGGACGTGCCCGCCGGCGAGCACGCCGCAGACGACCAGCTCCACCGCCCCGCGCCGGCCGCGCAGGACCCGCTCGACGTTGTCGACGAGCAGGCGGGCGACCTCGGTGGCCAGGCCGGCGACCGGCTCGTCGTGGCGGCCGCCCCGGTCGAGGGCAGTCGTCTGGGTCACGCTCAGTCATCGACCACGGGAGCGCCGGCCTGAAGCAGCCTGGCAGCCGGGGCACCAGAACAGGTTGCGGCCCGCGAGCACCGTGCGGGCCACCGGTGCGCCGCACACGCGGCACGGCAGGCCGGTACGTCGGTAGACGTAGTGGGCGTCCTCTG
>DATJPE010000053.1 GCA_035506535.1 Actinomycetes bacterium
CCAAGGGCTGATCAGCTGTGGGTTGTTAGGCGTTGGTCGGCCGATCGGCCGACCAACGCCTAACAACCCACAGCTGATCAGCCCTTGGACTCGCAATAGTCCTTGAAGCTGGCGAACTGCTTGGGGAAGTCCTTGCGGATCGCCGGCCCCATCAGTGGCAGCAGCACCGTCATGAGCCCGTGTGGCCGGAAGTCGAAGTCCCCTTTGATCAGCGTCGCACCGTCGGACTCCGTGAAGTCCAACGCGCCCACGATGCGGAGCTGCGCGTTGCTCACCTCGTAGGCGAGGCGGTGCGGCCGCTCGTACGTGGTGATCACCGCGGTGTAGGACCGCCCCCGGTTGACGGTCGTGAACCGGCTGCCCTGCCCGATCGGCTCGCCGGTATCCAGCGTGCTGGAGGAGACCTGGGAGTTCCAGCTCGGCTCGTTTCGAGTGTCGGCCATCGCGTCGAAGACCTCGTCGATGGGCCGAGCCACGCTCACGGAGACGTCGACCTTCATGCCACGGACCTTACGGCCGGGGGCGGCTCGCCGGGGAGGGGTACGTCGGGCCCGCGACGGCGTACCGCACACTTGTCGAGACCGCGGCGGGCATGAGCAGGCGGCGAACCAGGGCGGATGCCCGAGACGGGGACGAGGAGGGACGCTCGTGCGGCTGCTCCTCGTCGCGGCGGTCGTGGTCGCCGCCGGCGCGACGCTCGCCGCCACCGCGCTCGCCGGCTCGGGCCGTCCGTCCTCGGCGCCGGTCCCGCCAGCCTCGGTCTCCGCATCGTCGGTGCCGTCCGTATCGAGGTCGGCCTCGCCGTCGACTTCGGCCGCGAAGGCCCATGGGGCCGAAACGCCCGTCACGGCGCTTCCCTACCGGGTGGCCACCTGCGGGGACACCTCCGGCCGTGTGCTGATCACCGTCGACGACTACCCGTACCGGGACCCGAAGCTCGTCTACCAGCTGGCCTACCGCGCCACCCGCGACTGGCACATCGGGATGATCGGCTTCCCGATCAGCAAGTTCACCCGCTCCTATCGCGCGAAGACCGGCGTCGACCTGGTGAAGCGGGCGCGCCACTACGGCATGTGGATGGGCAACCACACCTACGACCACAAGCTGCTGACGACGCTGACGACGGCGCAGATCCGCCGCGAGATCAGCGGTGGGGTCGCCAGCACGTTGCTGCGACCACCGTACGGCGCCTACGACGCGACCGTCACGAAGGTCGCGACGAGCCTCGGCTACCGCCTGTGCACCTGGAACATCGACCCGCTGGACTGGCAGCCGGGACGGGGCGGGCACCGCTACCGCAGCGTGGCGAGCATCAGGTACGTGATCCGGCACGAGCTCGCGGAGTACCACCTTCGGCCGGGGCGCTCGATCGTCATCGACGGCCACTACATGACCAACTTCCCGAAGGCGATCCCGGGCATCATCGTGGACCTGCGGGCGCGGGGCTACCGCATCTGCCGCCCGCCCAGGGGGCCGACTACGCGGACCATCCCCGACCCGCTCCCCTGCTGACCCGCGTTCCCGGCCTGCCGCGCGATCCCGGCTTTCCCGACATCGGCCCGCGGGGAACTGGCGCGGACGTCGGGTAACTCGCGGCCCTCGGGGATCCCGGCGCACTAGATTCGTGCCGCGAGAGGTGGGTGGGCCGTGGTCTGCTCCAGCTGCGGCACGGACAACGACGCCGCGCGCAAGTTCTGCCGCGAGTGCGGCCAGCGGCTGGCCATCGCGTGCCCCGCCTGCTCGGCCGCGAACAGCGCGGACGACAAGTTCTGCGGGGAGTGCGGTACGCCGCTCGCGGCCGCGCCGTCCCCGGCCCCCGCCGGGCCGGCCGGCGCCGGCGGCCCGCACGAGCCCGGCCACGGGCCGACCGAACGTCGCCTCGTCACCGTGCTCTTCGCCGACCTCGTCGGGTCGACGCCCTTCGCCGAGGGCCGCGACCCGGAGGACGTACGGTCGATGCTCGCCGGCTACTTCGACAGCGCGTCCGAAGCCGTCCAACGCCACGGTGGTGTCGTCGAGAAGTTCATCGGGGACGCAGTGATGGCGGTGTGGGGCACCCCGGTCGCGCACGAGGACGACGCCGAGCGAGCGGTACGCGCTGCGCTGGAGATCGTCGACCGCGTCGAGGCCCTCGGCGACCGGCTCCGCGTCACGCTGCAGGCCCGGGTCGGGGTGCTCACCGGGGAGGCCGTGGCTGCGGTCGGCGCCGGCGACCAGGGACTGGTCGCCGGCGACATGGTGAACACCGCCTCGCGGCTGCAGTCGGCCGCCGAGCCGGGCACGGTCCTGGTCGGCGAACGCACGTACCGCGCCGCCGCTGAGGCCGTCGCGTTCGCCCCCGTCGAGCCGCTCACCCTCAAGGGCAAGCTGGAGAAGGTCCCCGCGTGGCGCGCGTTGCGCGTCGTCGGTGAGGTCGGCGGGTCCGGGCGCGGCCTCGCGCCGGAGCCGCCGTTCGTCGGGCGCGACGAGGAGCTGCGACTGGCCAAGGACCTGCTGCACACCACCGGCCGGGAGCGGCGTCCCCGGCTGCTGTCCCTCACCGGTGTGGCCGGCATCGGCAAGTCGCGCCTGCTCTGGGAGCTGCGCAAGTACGTCGACGGCCTGACCGAGCCGGTCTACTGGCACCAGGGCCGCTGCCCCGCCTACGGCGAGGGCGTGACGTTCTGGGCCTTCGCCGAGATGGTCCGGGGACGCGCCGGGATCGCCGAGACCGACGACGACGAGACCGCTCGAGAGCGCCTCGACACCTACCTCGAGGGCCTCGTCGCGGACGCGGACGAACGGCGCTGGATGGCCCCGCGGCTCGGCCACCTGCTCGGCCTCGACCCCGCCCCTCCCGGCGGGCGCGATGAGATGTTCGGCGCCTGGCTGCGCTTCGTCGAGCGCGTCGCGGACCAGGGCACCACCGTGCTCGCGTTCGAGGACATGCACTGGGCCGACCCGGGCTTGCTCGACCTCGTGGAATCGATGCTGGCCTGGTCGCGGACATCGCCGATCCTCCTCGTGACGCTGGCCCGTCCGGAGCTGGCCGAGCGGCGCGCGACGTGGGGGGCCGGGATCAGGGCGTTCTCCGCGCTGCACCTCGAGCCGCTGCCCGACGAGGACATCCGGGACCTGGTCACCGGCTACGTCGAGGGGCTGCCCGAAGCCGACCTGCAGCGTCTGGTCGCCCGGGCCGAGGGGATCCCGCTGTACGCCGTCGAGACGGTGCGCATGCTCGCCGACCGCGGCGCGCTCGAGCAGGCCGGTACGACGTACCGCGTCGTCGGCGACCTCGGGCAGACCCTGGAGGTGCCGGAGACCCTGCACGCCCTCGTCGCGGCACGCCTCGACGGACTCCCGGACGCCGAGCGCAGCCTCGTCCTCGACGCGGCGGTCACCGGGCACAGCTTCACCCTCGAGGCCGTGTGCGCGGTGTCCGGGCGCCCGGCCGACGAGGTCGAGCCACGGCTGCGCGCGCTGGTCGGCAAGGAGGTGCTCGACGTCGACGTCGACCCGCGCTCGGCCGAACGTGGGCAGTACCGCTTCGTGCAGTCGGTCATCCAGGAGGTCGCGTACGCGACGTTGAGCAAGGCGGCACGACGTAGCAAGCACCTGGCCGTCGCGCGCTTCTACGCCGAGCGCGACGAGGAGGAGCTGGCCGGGATCATCGCCAGCCACTATCTGGACGCCTACCGCGCCGAGCCGTCGGCGCCGGACGCGGAGGACATCGCGGGCCAGGCCCGGGATCACCTCCGGCGGGCGGCGGAGCGGGCGCTGTCACTCGGGTCGCCGGAGGCCGCGGTCGGGTACGCCACCTCGGCGCTCGACCTCGCGACCACGACGGAGGACCGCGCCGCGCTCCACGCGATCGCCGCACGGGGGGCCAGTCTCAGCGGCCGGGGTGAGCTGGCATGGGAGCACACGCAGTCCGCCTGCGACGCCTACCGGATCCTCGGAGACCTCGAGCGGGAGGGCCTGACGCTGGCCAGGACCTACCTGCCCGGGGTCAGCGCCGCGGTCCTCGCCGAGCGGCGCGCACGGCTGGAGGACCTCGACAACCGCCTGGCCGGGGCCGGGCCGGCCAAGGCGCTGGTCATGGCAAGCCTCGCGGACCAGGCCGAGGACGACGGCCATCACCGAGAGGCCCTCACGTGGTCGGAGAACGCGCTCATCCTCGCCGAGGCCAGCGGCGACGACGAGGTCCTGGGGTGGGCCGCCCGGGTCCGGGCCGGGGTGCTGTTCAACGCGGGGCGGCACTTCGAGGCCGGCCTGCTCGCGGCCGCCGTCGTCGACCTCGCCCAGGAGAGTGGCAGCGCCGAGCAGCTCGGGGTCGCGACCGCGGGCCTCGGCATCGTGCTCGCGGTGCGTGATCCCCGCGGCGGGCTGCAGGCCTTCCTCGAGGCGGCCGAGATCGGGGAGCGCGCCGGGATCCGTCCGATGCAGGCCATGAACCTCGCCAACGCGGCCGAGTCAGCTATCGGGCTCGGCGACCTGGGCGTCGCGGAGCGGACCCTGGCCCGCAGCGCCGAGCTGGCGGGCAGCGGACTCGAGGACGACGGCGCGGACTGCTGCCGGGCGATGCTGGCCGCCTATCTCGGGGACACGGCGAGCGCCTGGGTCACGCTCGACCGGCTGGAGGCCGAGCGGCGCAGCACCTGGACATCGGCGCAGATGGACACCTGGTACCTGCGCACCCGCAGCGCGGTCCACCTCGTCGACGGCGACTGGACCGAGGCCTTCGATCGGGCCCGGGAGGCGATCGCCCGGGAGCCGTCCGGCAGCAACGCGGGCAACGCCCTCTGGCAGGGCGCGCAGGCCGCTGCTCGGCTGCGGGACATGGCTGCGCTGGAGGAGCTCCTGCAGACCACGTCCGGCCTGCGCGGCGACTGGGTCGACGTCGTGCGGGCGACCGCGAACGCCGCCCTCCGCGCGCTGCGGGGCGACGCCGGGGCCGCTGACGCGGTGCGGGCGGCCCTCGACGCGTGGCGCGACCGTGACCTCCCCCTCGACCACGCCCTGGCGACGGGCGTCGCCCGCCACGTCCTGGCGGCGGACGAGGTCCCGCACGACGACGTCGAGGCCGCGCGGGCGTACCTGCGGGAGCTCGGCGCCGAGGGCCTGCTCCGCCTGCTGTGAGACCTCGCGGTTACCCGACGCGGCCAGGCTCGGAGGTGGCCGGACCGTCGGGTGACGCGGACCCGGCGGGGGTGAGGAGGTCGGCACCGATCTCGTCGACGCTGCGCACCCCGCACAGCGCCATCGTCAGGTCCAGCTCGGCGAGGGTGTGGTCGAGCACCGCCCGTACGCCCGCCGTGCCGGCGATCGCCAGCCCGTAGGTCCAGGGCCGGCCGAGCAGCACCGCGCGGGCGCCGAGGGCGAGCGCCTTGAGGACGTCGGAGCCGGTCCGTACGCCGCTGTCGAAGAGCACCGGGACCCGCCCGCCCACCTCCTCGACGATGCCGGGCAGCGCGTCGAGGGAGGCGATCGCGCCGTCGACCTGGCGCCCGCCGTGGTTGGACACCACGATGCCGTCGACGCCGTGCTCGAGGGCGAGCCGGGCGTCCTCGCGGCGCTGAAGGCCCTTGAGCAGGATCGGCAGCGAGGTACGGCTGCGCAGCCAGCCCAGCTCGTCCCACGTGAGGCTCAGCCGGGAGAACACCTCGAGGAAGGTCTCGACGGCCGCGCGCGGCGCGGGGTCGCGCAGGTTGTCGCGGAATCGGCCCGGGTGGTTGCGCGCGACCGAGACCAGGGTGCGAACGGCCGACGGCGTCGGCCGCGGCCGCTCGCCCGTCGGCTGCTGCGCGGCCACCCGCCGTGCGACGAGGTCGAGGAACGCCGGATCGCTCGTGTACTGCGCGATGCCCTGGCCGCGGATGAACGGCAGGTAGGCCCGGTCGAGGTCCCCGGTGCGCCAGCCGAGGACCTGGGTGTCCACGGTGACGACGAGCGCGTCGCAGCCGATCGCCTCGGCGCGGCGGACGAAGCTGTCCACCACGACGTCCTCGCGGCTCCAGTACAGCTGGAACCAGCGCGGCCCGTCGCCGAGCGCGGCCGCGGTCGCCTCCATCGGCGCCGAGCCCTGGCTCGAGATGACCACTGGGACGCCGAGCGACGCGGCCGCGGGCGCCGCCGCGACCTCGGCCCGTCGGTGGGCCAGCTCGAGGGCGCCGATCGGCGCCAGGAGCAGCGGCGAGGGGTAGCGGTGCCCGAACAGCTCGATGCCGAGCTCGCGGGTCGAGACATCGCGCAGCATCCGCGGGACGAGCCGCCAGCTGTCGAAGGCCGCGACGTTCGCGCGCGACGTACGCTCGCTGCCCGCCGACCCGCCGATGTAGGACCACGCGACCGGTGACATCGCCTTGCGTGCGGCAGCCTCCAGGCGGTCAGCGCGTACCGGCACCGCAGGGCGCCGGCCCAGCAGCGCGCCGCGGCGGTAGATCTCGGACTGGACGGATCGGCCCACGTTGGTCAGCGACGCCATCGGGCCATCATGCCGAACTCACCCGTTCGGGCTAACGGGTCCAACCCGTCGCTAAGGAACGCCTGCTGTCCTGGTCACCCTGTTAGGCGTTCGTCGGTCGTACGACCGACGAACGCCTAACAACTCAGCGGCGCCGACCACGAGAACACCCCGGAGGTCCACCATGTCGACCGCCCTGCCCCGCGGGGCACCCGCCGTGGAGCTGGGCGACGCGGGAGCGCGTACCGGCTCCCGGGCCCGACTTCGCGGACCGCGCGGCAACGAGCGCCTCACGGCGTGGGCCGCCGCCGTGCTCTTCGTCCTCCTGGCCATCGAGGGCGTCACGATCCTGCGGGTCTCCTCGCTGATCGTGCCGCACATCACGGTGGGGCTACTGCTGATCGGTCCGGTCGCGCTGAAGCTGGCGAGTACGGGCTATCGCTTCGTCCGCTACTACACCGGGTCCGCGCCGTACCAGCAGGCCGGGCCGCCGCGGCTGCCGCTGCGTGTCCTCGCCCCGTTCCTCGTCGTGGCGACCCTCGCGGTGCTCGCGACCGGCATCGCGCTGCTCGTCGAGGGGCCGGGGCACTACGGCCCGTGGTTGCTGCTGCACAAGGCCAGCTTCATCGTGTGGTTCGCGGTCGCGACGGTGCACGTCCTCGCCTACGTCGGGCGAGTGCCACGCCTGATCGCCAAGGACCTCTCCCGCGGCCGCCCCCGCTCGTCGGTACGGCGGTCGTGGGCCCGCGTCGGCGTGACGGCGCTGGCGGTGCTCGCCGGGCTGGCGCTGGTCGCGGCGACCTCGACGCTGGTCCGCCCCTGGCTGGTGGTCCGCGGCTTCGGGTGACGCCCGGCTTCGGCTGAACGCGCGAGCCTCGGGTGGTGACGCGCGCTTCGGTTCCGGTGTACGTCGCGGCTGCGGGCGGGAGCCCCTCAGCCGGCGGGAGCGGCCTCGGTCGCGCCGTCCTCCGGCGCCCCCTCGGCGATCGCCGCCTCGACGGCGACCTGCCCGACGTCCGCCCTGGTCTTCCTGCCTGCCAACCAGAACAGCGAACCGACAGCGACGAAGACGAGCAGGGGGACGGCCTCGGTGAACAGGTAGGTCCACCGCTCGTGCTGCGCCCAGCCGTCCGGCGCGTAGTCCGGGCCGAACCAGTTGTCCCCGATGCCGGGCAGGAGTATCTGGATCGTGGCGAGCACGATGAGCCCGGTCAGCAGGATCGAGAGGAATGGCGCCCACGGTGCGCGGAACGGCCTCGGGTGATCGGGGAACTTGCGGCGCAGCATCCACAGGGCGGGGAAGACGGCCAGGTAGGAGATGAGGGTCGTCGACACCGCGATGCCGAGGACCGCGCCGAAGTACTTGCCCGCGTTGCCGCCGCTGATCTCGTGGGCGCCGACGAGCACCGCGGTGCCGAGCAGGCCGGAGAGCAGGTTCACCCGGACCGGCGTACCGAACCGGGGGCTGAACCGGCCGAGGTAGCGCGGCGCGGCCCCGTCGTAGCCGGACACGGCGAGCGCCCGGTCGGACCCCATGAGCCAGGCCGTGCCCGAGGAGAGCAGGCACAGGATGAACAGCACCGCCATGATCGAGCCGAGGAAGGCGCCGGCCCCGGTCAGGGTCACGGTGCCGTCGGAGGCGATCGTCCCGCCGTAGACCGTGAACACCGCCTTCAGGGCGTCGATGAACCCGCCGAGGCTGGTGACCTGGTCGGTCGGCAGGACGATGAGGATGCCGAGGACCGGCACGCCGTAGAGCAGGAACGCCGCGATCCCGGTCCGCAGGATCGCCGACGGTACGTCGCGCTGCGCGTCCTTCATCTCGTCGCCGGCGGTGTTGGGCAGCTCGAAGCCGACGTAGTTGAACATGATGACCGCGGCGAGGGCGACGAAACCGATCTTCACGTCGCTGAAGCTCGACGGGATGAAGTCACCGCCGTGCACGCCCTTCACGCCGTCCTTCACCGCGAAGACGACCACGCTGATGCTGAAGAAGCCGAGCATGACGAAGCGCGCGAACGCCCCACTGATCGGGATCCACTTGCCGACGGAGAACGACAGGATCGCGGCGAGGGTCCCGATCCAGATGAACGCGAGCCCGATCGCGTAGAAGGGCACCGACGTCATGTCGGGGCCGTTGCTGAAGAACGTGCCCCAGGTGGCTGCGGCGGCGACGGCCAGGGTGCCGCCCATCCACACCGGGTTGGTCACCCAGTACAGGAAGTTGTTGACCGCGGCGACGTACCGGCCGAAGGCGAGCCGGGTCCACAGATACGGTCCGCCCTCCTCCGGGAACGCGGTCCCGAGCTCGGCGAACAGCAGCCCGCTCGGCAGGAAGAAGATGAAGGTGAACACCAGCAGCCAGCTGAACGCCTGCGCGCCGCCGGACGCGATCGCCCCGATCGTGTCGACACCGACGACGGTGCAGATGGTGAAGAACAGCACCTCACGCCGGCCGAAGTGGCGCTGGAGGTGCTGGGTCTCCTCGATGGCGTCGGCGGTGAGGTCCAGCTCGCGGACCTCGAGGACGGAGGGGATGACGGGCGCCTCACTCATGACGGGACGCTATCGGTGGGGGCCGCGCCGGTGTCGCGAACTCGTCAAACCTCACCCCAAGGCCTGCCGCTCGTGGTATGAGGCTGAGATGGGAGCTGAGTACGTCGGCACCGACGAGCTTCGTGCTGCGCGGTTCGCCGGGTCCGACCTGTCGGGCGCGACGTTCACCGAGTCGGACCTGTCGGGCGCCTCCTTCAGCAGATCCCAGCTGTCGGGCGCCACGTTCAGCGGGGCTGACCTGTCCGGCGCAATCTTCAGCGGGTCCCACCTGTCGCGCGCCACGATCCGCGACAGCGACCTGCGAGGGCTCAAGGTCGCCGACTCCTGGCTCGGCGACGTGTACCTGTCGGGCGACATCGAGCACCTGGTCGTCAACGACGTCGACGTGACGGCGTACGTGGAGAGCGAGCTCGACCACCGCCATCCGGAGCGCGTCCAGGCGCGATCGATGCGCACGGCCGAGGACCACCGGGGGATGTGGGACACCCTCGAACGGCTGTGGGCGGAGACCGTCGCCCGTGCCGAGCGCCTGCCCGAGGCGGGCCGCTTCGAGCGCGTCGACGACGAGTGGTCCTTCGTCGAGACGTTGCGTCACCTGGTCTTCGCCACCGACGCCTGGGCGAGCAGCGCCATCCTCGGCGAGGAGCGTCCCTATCACCGGCTCGGCTATCCGTACTCCTCCTACCCGCGCGAGGAAGCCGCGGCGCTGGGTGTCGACGTCGACGCCGAGCCGACGTACGACGAGGTGATGGCCGCCCGGGCCTCGCGGATGGCCGTCGTGCGCGGGATCCTCGACCGGCTGACCGACGAGGGCCTCGAGCGCCCGAGCCGGCGGCTGCCGGCCCCGGGCTACGAGGACGTCCCGCGGACCGTGCGCTCCTGCCTGCGCGTGATCGTCAACGAGGAGTGCGAGCACCGCCGCTACGCCGAACGCGACCTCGCCGTCCTCGAGTCCCGCTGACATCGCCCGCCCCGACCGGCCGCCTCGCCCACATCTGCACGAGGGGGTCAGGGGGTCCGGGGGGCGCGGGCGGAGGCGATGAGGATGTGGACGCTGAGCACGAAGACCCAGAGGGGGAACAGGAACTGCAGCCAGTGCTGGACGTCCGTGCCGACGAGGAGGAGCAGCGCGGCGACGTACCCTGAGTAGCCCAGCCAGCGCGGCATGACGCCGCTGCGCAAGGTCATGGTCGCGCAGGAGATCATGAAGACGGCGGCCATCCGGATGGCGTAGATGCTCAGCAGGTTGAACGTCGTGTTGTGCGCCAAGGTCCACACGTCCGGCTCGATCTGCTCGCTGCCGGCGAGCTCGAGCAGCCCACCCGCAACGGCTGCCGCGACGAACAGCATCCCGACGAACAACAGGCCGCTGCCGAGGAAGACGGTGGCGAAGAAGCGGTCCTCGTGCACCCCGATCCGGTCGCGGATCACCCCGACGAACCACAGGAACGCGATCCCCGCGAAGGGCAGCAGTGCGAGGCCGAGGCGGGCGGCGTCGCGCCGGTGCGGCTCGGTGAGCCAGATGCCCGCCTGCGCCGGGTCGGCACGGATCACCCAGCGCACCAGGACGATCGAGGCCGACATCAGCACGGCGAAGACGATCCCCGCCACCGCGGCCGACCGCGGGGTACGCAGCGCCGATCGCGTCACCACAACGTCGTCACTCACCGCCGCCTCCTCCCCACCCCATCTGATCGCAATGAACGCGGCGTTGTTCCACTAGGTGCGACTGAACGCCGCGTTCATTCGAAACAAAGGGTGTCAGACCGGAGCGGGCTCGGACTGCTCTTCCTCGCCGGGCTCGGGGATGTCGACGATCTCGGCCGCGCCGGCCTCGATGTCCTCCTCGGACTCGATGCTGATGTGCGGCAGGATCCGCTCGAGCCAGCCGGGCAGCCACCAGTTCGCCTTGCCGAAGACCGTCATGAGCGAGGGGACCAGGATCAGGCGGACCACGAAGGCGTCGAGCAGGACCGCCGTCGACAGCGCCACCCCGAACAGCTTGACGATCTGGTCGTTGGACAAGACGAAGGCCCCGAACACGCTGGTCATGATGGCCGCGGCCATCGCGACGACCTTGCCGGAGCCGGCCAGGCCACGGCGTACGGCCTTGCGGTTGTCCCCCGTCACCACCCACTCCTCGTGCATCCGGCTGACCAGGAAGACCTGGTAGTCGCAGGACAGGCCGAAGAGGATCGAGAAGACCATGACCGGCAGGAACGGGAAGATCGGCCCGGTGGCCTGCAGGTGGACGAGCCTGGCGAACCAGCCCCACTGGAAGACGGCCACGGTGATCCCGAGCGCCGCACCCAGGGACAGCACGCTGCACAGCACCCCGGTGGCGGGGACGAGCAGGGAGCGGAACAGCACGACGAGGGCGAGGAAGCCGAGCCCCACCACGATGAGCAGGAACCACGGGAGCGCGCTCTGCAGGACCTGGGTGAAGTCCACGGTCACGGCCTGGAACCCGCCGACGTACGCCTTCGCCCCCGTGCTCGCCGTCGCCGGTGGGATGACGTCCTTGCGCAGGTGGTGCAGCAGCTCGGTCGTCGCCACGTCCTGCGGTGCCGTCTTCGGGTAGACCTGGACCGGCGCGACGGTCGCGTCCGCGGCCACCGGTGGGGCGGCGGCGAGCGCCACCCCCGGGTCGGCGTTCAGGGCCTTGGTCAGCGCGTCGACCGCGGCTTGGTCGCCCGGCTGCGCCAGCTTGACCGCGATGTAGAAGGGGCCGTTGACGCCGGGCCCGAAGCCCTTCGCCGTGAGGTCGTACGCGATGCGCGTCGGGCTGCCCACGGGGGTCCCCGAGTCGTCGGCGAAGCCGAGGCGCAGGGACAGCATGGGTACGGCGATCACGAGCATGACGATCAGCGCGAAGCCCGCCGTCAGCCAGTGCCGGCGTTGCAGCCAGGCGCCGTAGCGGGCGAAGGCGTTCGGGCGGTGCGGGTCGGGGATCCGCCCGTGGTGCAGCACCCGGCGCCACAGGAGCCCGACCAGCGTCACCGGCAGGTAGAGCACCCAGCCGACGTAGCGCAGGATCCGGCCGACGGTGTGCCGCCAGTCGTTCACCCGCTGCTTCGCGATGGCCTCGGCGTCGGTGATCCACGCCATCCGGCCGACGAAGGCCCACGACCCGAGCAGCGAGAGCACCGCCGGGAGCAGCAACAGCGCGCCCACCATCACCATGAACACGGTCAGCGCGGAGGCCACTGCGATGCCGTCGAAGAACTGGATGCGCATGACGAACAGGCCCAGCAGCGCGATGATGACCGTCGCCGCAGCGAACTGCACGGCTCGCCCGGAGGTCCGTACGGACTCCAGCGCCGCATCCCGGGGAGGGCGACCGAACACGAGCGCCTCGCGGTAGCGGTTGATGACGAACAGCGAGTAGTCGATGCCGACGCCGAGCCCGATCATCGAGGCCAGGACGGGCGCGAAGGTCGCGACGTCGAGCACGGCCGCCACGATCGGCAGGACGAAGGCGGTGGTGAGGAACACCGACAGCGCGGCCGAGAGGATCGGCAGGAACGCGCCGAGGATCGACCCGAAGGCGAAGAGCAGGATGACGAGGGCGACCGTGACGCCGATGCCCTCCGACGACGGCGGCTTGCCGCCGACGTACCCGAAGACGCCGTTGGCGCCGACCTGGATGCCGTCCTGGCCGTTCTGCGCCTTGATGAGATTGAGGCCCTTGAGGACGTCAGCGCTGTTGAGGTCGTTGGAGGTCTTGCCCTGGTAGGTGACGGTCGCGTACGCCACCGAGCCGTCCGGGCTGATCCCGGACTGGCCGAAGTGGGCCTGGGCGCCCTGCGCGAGGGGGGACTGCTGGCTCTGTCCGCCCTGCGAGCCGCTCCCCTGCGACCCGCCACTCTGCGACCCGCCGCTCTGTGACCCGCCGCTCTGTGACCCGCCGCTCTGGGACCCGCTGCCCTGCGAGCCGCCGCCGGACCCACCCGACTGCTTCGGGCACCCGGTCCCGAGCGGGTCGCCGAACGGGGTCTGCACGCATGTCACGCCCGGCGACGTCGACAGCTTCGTCAGCAGCGCCGTCATCGTGGCCTTGGAGGCCGCGTCGGTCACCGTGCCGGAACTGGGGCTCCACACGACCTGGCCGTCGAGCCCGGAGCCCGTGCCGGCGCTGCCGGAGAGCGTCTGCAGGAGGTTCTGCGCGGTGGTCGACTCCGTGTTCGGCAGCTGGAAGTTGTCGTTGTAGTCCCCGCCCCAGCGCACACCCACGAACCCGACCGCGACCATGATCGCGATCCAGGTCAGCAGGGCGGCGAGGGGGCGACGTACGGCCCACTGCGATACCCGTCCCATCCGCCCATCCTCCCAGGGGCCACCGACGCCGCTCACAGGAGTACGGGCCGGGACCGCTCAGCGGCTCAGCGCGCCACCCGGCCGGTGCGGTAGGCGTAGGCCACCAGGGCGGCTCGGTCGCGGCAGCCGGTCTTGGCCAGCAGGTGGTTCACGTGGGTCTTGACCGTGGCCTCGGAGACGTAGAGCCGGGACGCGATCTCGGCGTTGGTCCGTCCGTCGGCGATCTCGACCAGCACCTCGCGCTCCCGTGCGGTCAGCCCGTCGTCCGGCTCCTCGGGCAGGTCCGGCTGGCCCACCCCGAGCCGGGCCCCCGACGCGAGCGCGTCGAGCAGGCGACGCTGCACCGAGGGATCGAGCTGGGCCTGCCCGGCGGCGACCGTGAAGATCGCCTGCTCGATCTCCTCCGCGCCGGCGTCCTTGGTCAAGAAGCCGCGGGCCCCGGCCTGCAGCGCCCGGAAGACCCAGTCGTCGTCGGCGTAGGTGGTGAGCACGACCACGCGCGCCCGCGACCCGCGCTCGGCCAGCTGCCGCGTCGCCTCGACCCCGTCCACGCCGGGCATGTTGAGGTCCATGAGCACGATGTCGGGGTCGGCGTCCAGCGCCTGGCGCACCGCGTCGGCTCCGTCGACCGCGGTCCCCACGACCTCGATCCCGTCGAGCAGACCGAGCAGGACGGACAGCCCGTCCCGGACCACCTTCTGGTCGTCGGCGACCAGCACCCGGAGCGGGGACGCGGCGCTCATGCGAGCACCTCGCGTGGACGTACGTCGGCGCCGGTCGCCGGCGCGACGGGCATGGTCAGCGTGACTCGCCAGCCGTCGGGGGTGGGCCCGGCCTCGAGCCGCCCGCCGGCGAGGGCGGCCCGCTCGGCCAGGCCGGCGAGCCCGTAGCCGCCGGAGGGCAACCCGGCCGCGACGTGATCCCCGCCCGCGTCGACCACGTCGACGGTGACGGCAGAGTCGGTCCAGGCGATGGTGACGGCGGCGGTGGCCCCGTCGCCTGCGTACTTCGCGGCGTTGGTCAGTGCTTCCTGCACCGCGCGGTAGACCGCGAGGCCGGACTCCCCGGGCAGCGGCCGCGGGCGCCCGGTGACGGCGAGCGTGACCGGCAGCCCGGCCCGGCGGGACCGGTCGACCAGCTCCGGCACCTCGTCCGGTCCCGGCAGCGCCTCGCCGCGCAGCGTCGCGACGGCTCGCTTGGCGCTGCCCATGCCCTCCTTGGCCAGCCGCTGCGCCTGGGCGACCTGCTCGGTCAGGCGCGGGTCCGCGTCGGTACGTTCGGCGAGCAGCCGCGCCCCTTCGAGCTGGACCGCGAGACCGGAAAGGGTGTGCGCGAGGACGTCGTGCAGCTCGCGGGCGAGGCGCTGCCGCTCCCCCAGGACGGCGGCCTCCTCACGTGCCGCGCGGGTCGCGGCCTCCTGGGTGCGCAGCGCCTCCGAGGCCGCCTGCGCGTCCCGGGCCGCGGCGGCGTTCAAGGTGGCGAGGAACAACGCTCCCGCACCGGCGAGGATCGTCAACGCCGCGCCGACCGGATGGTCGCTGGTCCGCGCCTCGGCCAGCGCGGCGCCGAGGCCGACCACGACCGCAGCGGCCACGGCGACCCGCCGCGGCAGGCCGAGCCCGATCCCGGCGACCGCCATGAAGGCCAGCACGAACCCAGGCCCGGACGGATTCACCACATCGAGAGCGGCACCGCACAGTCCCGCGCCGACGAGGGCGACCACGAGGACGCGGACGTCGGTCACGCCCGGCAGCAGTGCCACGCACCACAGGGCCAGGCCGAGCAGGGTCAGCGCGATCGTCTCCGACCGGGCACCGGAGGAGGCCGGCAGGGTGCTGGTCGCCGTACTGATCGCCACCACTCCCGCGGTCAGCCAACCGGCGATCCGCAACAACCGCCGCAGCTCCGCCGTGCCCATGCCTGCCTCCCCGGACGTAGGGCCCTTCGCGTCTCGCTCTCAGACGTTAGGGGACGTTCCGCAGCCACGGGGTCGGCCCGGGGGTGGACACCTCCGAGCCGTCTCCACCCGTGGGTGGAGACGGCTGCCCGGCACAGATCCACCCGCGCGTCGATGGCGGCCGAGCCGCGCCTCCCTAACGTCGAGGTCGACCCGATCGACCACGTGGGAGGACCCGATGAGCACCACCCAGTACCTGTTGAACGCCGGCCTGCTGGCCTTCGTCCTGTGGGCCAACCTGGGCACCCGAACGGTGACCCGGACCCGCTTCACCATGCCGCTGCTCATCGTCGCGGTGGCGGCGTACGCGTACCTGCGCGACGTCCCCAGCCTCGGCAACGACCGCGCCCTCGACCTTGTCGGGGTGGCTGTCGGTGCCGCCCTCGGCCTGCTCGCCGCAGCGCTGGTCCGCGTCGAACGCGAGCCGAACGGTCGCCTGGTGATGTCCGCCGGCCGTGCCTACGCAGCACTGTGGGTCGCCGTCATCGGTGGCAGGGTGCTGTTCGCCTACGGTGCCGACCACTGGTACCCGCAGGCCATCGCGCGGTTCTCGATGGAGCACCGGATCACCGGCGCCGACGCGTGGACCGCGGCGTTCGTCCTGATGGCGCTGACCATGGTCGTCGTGCGGGTGGCCGCGAGCGGCGTACGGACCCTGTACGTCGCCCGGCGCACGCCCGCGCCGTCCGCCCGCACCACCTCGGACCGGACGTCGACCGCGCTCGAGACCGCCTGATCCCCCGCCTACCGGGGCGAGCAGGCCTGGGCCGCGCCGTCGGGGGACACCGCCCACCGGTTCAGTGGGTCGTGGCGGCGTCGGCCCGGGCCAGCGCCCCTCCACCGAAGACGTTGTCATGATCGACGGTGAGCCGCAGGACCGGGTACGCCTCCGCGCGCATCTCGGCCTCGTAGGCCCCGACGGCCTCGGTCAGCGGCGCGCCGCCGTCACGCACCTCGACCAGGCGCTCGAGGAGGACGCGGGCGTCGAAGATGGCCATGTTCGCGCCCATCCCCAGGGTGGGGAGCATGCCGTGCGCGGCGTCACCGAGCACCGTCACGCGCGAGGAGGGCCACGACTCCATGGGCTCCAGGTAGCTGAACGAGATCGAGAAGACGGAGCCGGGGTCGAGCCCCGCGACGATGGCGCGCACCGCCGGGTGCCAGGCCGACACCGTCTCGGACATCGCCGCGCGGATGTCGACACCGGTCTGCGGGGTCCACTCTGCGGGCGGCGGTACGACGGTGCCGGGCGGGACGCTGCAGCTGACCATCATGTAGTCCTCGACCGGGTCGACCCTGATGTCCGGGGCAAGCTCGGCCGCCGCCTCGGCCACCGGCCGCCGCGGGCGGAACGAGGCCATGAGGCAGCGCGAGCCCCGCCCGTCCGTCGCGATGAGAACGCCGTCGTGAAGCGCGTCCGGGATGACGGCGAGCAGGTCGGGCGTGTAGGGCGTGCGGCCGAACAGGTCGATGCCTTTGATCGCGGTCGACGCCACCCGGGTCTTCGGCAGCTTCTTGTCCCGGATGCGCGAGCGGATCCCGTCCGCGGCGACGAGCAGGTCGCCGCGACGGGTGCTCCCGTCCGACAGGTGCACCGTGACGCCGTCCTCGTCCTCGTCGTAGCCCACGGCCGAGACGCCGTACGTGACGACGTCGTCGAGACGGCCCGCGAGGATCTGGCGCAGCGTACGGCGGTGCACGCCGGTGTGGCGCCGCTCCCCCGTGTTCGGCGGCCCCATGCTCGGCCGTGACCCGAGCTCCCGGAGCTGGTCGTCGACCACGATGGACTGCTGCCGGGAGTACGGGCGCCGCGAGGTGTCGAGGTAGAGCTCGAAGAGGTCCGGCGGCAGCAGGCGGCGCAGGGCCTCCCCGCCCAGGCCGTTGATGGTCAGGTAGTAGCCCTGGCGGCGGTTCAGGTCGGCGTCGCGCTCGACGACCTCGACGCTGATCCCCTCCTTCACCAGGCCCTGGGCAAGTGCGAGCCCGCCGAGGCCGCCACCGGCGACGAGGACATGGGGTGACTGGGACACGACGTTCTCCTTCGTACGGTCTGGCCGGTCAGGCCGGTGGGACGTTCTGGTTGGCGGAAAAGACGTTCTGCGGGTCCCACTGCGCCTTGAGGCGACGCAGCCGGTCCCAGGTCCGGGTGTTGTAGGCGGCGGCCACGTGCTCGGGCTCGGCGCACAGGTAGTTGACGTAGTAGGCGTCCACGGAGTGCTCGGCGATCTCGGCGAGGTACTCGTCCTGCCACCGCGTCAGCGGCGCGCCGTTCTCCATCGAGGTCCACGTCGTGGCGACCATGTAGTTCCAAGGGATCCCACGGTGGCTCATCGCGGTCGCGTCCTCAGGGATGCGCTGCACGACCCCGCCGTAGTAATGAGTCGACATGAAGGTGAGCGCGGCCATGTCTCGCGCCCGCTGCGCACTGATCGCGACGACGTCGTCGCCGAAGTGGCGCAGGTAGTGCATGCGCGAGCGGCGGTGCACGCCCGAGGCGAACACGTCGTTGCCGAGGGCGAGCTCCGGCCACGGCACCCGGCGGACCGAGTCGGCCACGACCCCCGGGTGCGCGCGCAGCCCAGCGAGGTCCCGCCCGGCCTGGGCGGCGGAGCCGCAATGGCAGAGCAGGACGTGGGCCGCGGCGCGCCCCTCGAGCTCCGCGGGCCCTCCCCAGCCCGCGGGCGGGTGTCCGACCGAGCCGATGGTGGTGACCTCGTCCGGCAGGCCCACGACCCAGTCACGGTAGGACGCCAGGGCGTCCGCGGTCGCGTCCGGATGGAACCACACGACGCCGAAGCTCACCTCCTCGAGCGGGACCAGGTCGAGCTCCAGCCCGATCACCGCGCCGAAGTTGTGGCCGGCTCCGCGCATGGCCCAGAAGAGGTCCGCTTCGTCCTCCTCCGTGGCACGCACCACCCGGCCCTCGGCAGTCACCACCTCGACGGCGCGCACGGTGTCGGACGCCCAACCGAGCCGGGAGGTGAGCCACCCGTGCCCACCGCCCAGGACGTGCCCGGCGACGCCGAGCCGCGGGAACTGCGGAGCGGCGGCGGCCAGGCCGAAGGGGGCGAGCTCGCGGGCGACGTCACGCCACACCGCCCCGCCCTGCACCCGCAGGATGCGGGTGCGTGGGTTGATGAGGACCCCGTCGAGGTCGCGCAGGTCGAGCAGCAGGGTGCCGGGCGGGGCGCCGACCCAGCCGACCCCGCCGGAGCGGACGGCGACCCCGAGTCCGTGCGACGTGGCGAAGCGGACCGAGCGCATGACGTCGCTCACCCCTGAGCAGCGCACGACGACGTCGGGGACCCACGGGACGGACAGGTTAGGGAAGGGCGAGGCGGCCGCGTCGACGTACCCGCGCTCGTCGCGGTGCACCGCGCTGCCGCCGAGGTCGGCGTCGAGCCGGCGGACGTCGCGGGCGGTGACGGTCATGGCCCCTCCTCGGGGAGTCGGTACGGATCGGCGGCGAGCACCCCGCCGTCGACCGGGACGGTGACCCCGGTGACCCAGCTCGCGGCGTCGCTGAGCAGGAACGCGACGACGTTGGCGACCTCGTCGGGGGAGCCGTACCGGTCGGCGTGCCGGCCCAGGGGCGTCGTCGCGTGCAGGATGCGCGCTGCCTCCGGCCCGCCGCCGAGGTGGGCCTCCAGCGCGTGCATCATCGGGGTGTCGATGGACCCGGGCGCGATCGCGTTGACCCGTACGCCGAGGGCTGCGCCCTCGATCGCCGCGGTTCTCGTCAGGGCCCACGCTCCATGCTTGGCCGCGCTGTAGGAGGCCAGGTCGGAGCCGCTCAGCGCGGCGGTCGACGTCGTGACGACGACCGCCGCCGTGGTGGCGTTGTCGCGACAGTGCCGAAGCACCGCGCGCAGCCCCAGGAACACCGAGCGCAGGTCGAGGCGCACCAGCCGGTCGAACGCCTCGACGCTCTCGTCGACCAGGGGGGTCGAGGAGCCCACGCCGGCGTTGAGGAAGAACCGGTCGGCCCCGCCGAAGGTGTCCAGCGCCGCCTGCATGGCGGCCGTCACTCCGTCCTCCTCGGAGACGTCGGCGACGACAGCCACCGCGGGCCCCGGGACGGTAGCGGCCACCTGCCGCGCACGGGGGCCGTCGATGTCGACGATCACGACGCGACAGCCGTCTCGAACCAGCCGGTGGGCGGCAGCGGCGCCGATGCCGCTGCCCCCGCCGGTGACGATGGCCACCGGCTGCGCAACGCACGGCTCGCGGGCGAGCAGCGCCCCACCTGAGCGGTCGTCGCGTTCGTGGACGTCCGTGCTGCCGGTGGCGGCACCGGTACCGACATCGGCACCGGGCGGTAGGTCGTGCGAGGGGACGGACATGACCCCGCCTCGAGGTGGATGCGCACCCTGGGGGTGCGAGCGGAACGGAGGAGCGGACCGTGGACGCGGCGGAGCAGCGGCGCGGCCCGAGGACGGCGCGGAGACGCCGGACGGCGGCCATCTCGTCGCGGATGACGGGCCTCCCGTCGGCGCGACGTACGGGTCAGGGGCGTCGCTCGAGCGCCCGTGCCGCGCGCAGCCACATCGTGCTGCCGCTGGGGATGCCCGAGGGGGGCCAGGCGAAGGCCACGGCCGCACCCTAGGACGTCCATCCCACTTTTGACAAGCGAAAGCCACTATCACTGTGCGAGCCTGGCCGTGCCTCGAGGCTCCCGACCGGCCCGCGGTGGCGACGGTCCCGGGTGCCGGGGAGGCTCCGTGCAGCGCCTAGGCTCGGACGATGCCTGTGTCGCGTGGCCGCAAGCGCAAGCCGGACCGATCCCGAGGACCGGGCCACCGTCGCTCCGACCCGCGCAAGGTGCCCCGGTTGCTCATGCGGTCTCTCGCTGATCCCGGGCTCAACTCCCCGCTGCACGCCGAGGTCGAGCTGAGCTACGCGCTCGGCGCCGCCTACCGAGTGAGCGAGGCCGGGCATCGCGCGGACATCGAGGAACAGCTCGCCAGGCAGTTGCTCGAGGAGGCACAAGTCAGTACGTCCCCCGGAGCCCGGGAGCTGTTGGCCGTGCTCGCCTCGATCGGGCCCGACGCGGTCGCCGCGGAGGCGATGCAGGCCCTCACCAGCGCCGACCAGGACGACTCGAGCCAACGGTCATGGCTGGCCGACGTGGGGCGGTGGGAGTGCACGGAGGCCCTCCACATGAGTGACGAGGACGGTGACGTCGAGGAGTGGGCGGCCTTCTTCGCCCTACCCGACGGCACGGAGCGCCACGGCATGGTGTGGCTCGTGGACATGACGGCCAGCACCTGGGCAGCGGACGCCTTCCTCGTTGTGGGCCACGACGAGGTGGTCGCGCACATGCGCGAGGATGCCGAGCGCGAGGGGCTGTCCCTGGAGCCGGTCGATCCCGGGCTGCTGCACAGGATGGTCCGCGACGCGATGCGGTTGACCGACATGTCCGACCCGGCACCTGAGTCCGAGACCTACTCCGAGTTCCACGCCCTCGCCCGGGGCCGGCTGCGGTGCCTGCCGCCACCCGCAGAGCTCCCGGAGCCGCTCGACGAACAAGGGCGCGAGGCGCTGGTGGCGGACTTCGTTGCCTCGACGTACGGCCAGGGGCTGCTCTCCCCCGCCGACGGCGAGGAGGCGCCCGAGGAGGACTCGGTGCGGTTCCTGGCCCGGCTGCTGGTCGACCACGCCGTCGACGTCACGGGAGGGGAGCCGCTGCGCGTGACGCCGGCGACCGTCGAGACGTTCATGCTCGACTGGGTGCCACGCAAGGTCCTCCTGGAACCCGACGACGCCGGCCGGCTGCCCGAGGTGACCAGGGCATGGGTGCGCTACGCCTACGCCGTCACCGGACGCCCCGACGAGCGCCGGGAGGCCACGCTCGCGGCGGTGACGACGTACACGCCGGAGTTCGGCCGGATGGTAGCCAGCGGCGAGGGGCGCGGCCTCGGGGCCCAGCTGCTGGCCGGCTTCATGGACCAGGGCGTCGACATCACCGATCCCGACGCGCTCGCGGCCGCCGTCGAGCGCTACAACGCCTCCCTCGGCGACCGCTGAGGACGCCCGTGGAAAGTTGTTAGGCGCTGGTGGGTCTATCGTCCGACCAACGCCTAACAACGTCCCGGGGCCGGGGTCAGCCGGCAGCGGCCTCCTGGCGCAGCACGCGCCGTAGGATCTTGCCGGACGTGCTCTTCGGGATCGCATCGACGACGTGGACTGCGCCGAGCTGCTTGTAGTGGGCGACCTGGTCGGCGACGTAGGCCTTCAGCTCGTCCTCGTCCACCTCGTGGCCCGGGCGCGGGACGACGTAGGCGACCGGGATCTCGCCGGCCTCCTCGTCCGGGCGCCCGACGACCGCAGCGTCCGCGACAAGGGGATGGGTGAGGAGCAGCGCCTCGAGCTCGGCGGGCACCACCTGGAAGCCCTTGTACTTGATGAGCTCCTTGAGCCGGTCGACGACGAAGACGTAGCCCTCGGCATCGACGTGGCCGATGTCGCCGGTACGCAGCCAGCCGTCGGCGTCGAGGCACTCCGCGGTCGCCGTCGGGTTGTGCAGGTAGCCCTTCATCACCTGGGGGCCGCGGATCCACAGCTCGCCGTCCTCACCGACCTCGAGGTCCTGACCGGTCTCCGGGTCGACGATGCGCAGCTGCGTGTTGGGCGCGGTCACCCCGACCGACCCGAGCCTGGCGCGGCCGAGCGGTGAGAGCTGCGAGACCGGGGACATCTCGGTCATGCCGTAGCCCTGGACCACCTCGCAGCCCAGCCGAGCGCCGGCCTCGGCCGACAGCTCCGCGGAGAGCGGCGCGGCGCCGCTGAACACCTGCTGGAGGTGGCTGAGGTCGTAGTTGTCGACGATCGGGTGCTTGGCCAGAGCCAGCACGATCGGCGGGACCACGAACGAGCGCGTGATCCGGTGGTCGACGTGCAGCTGCAGGAACTGCTCGAGGTCGAACCGCGGCATCGTGATGATCGTCGCTCCGCCGCGCAAGCCGACGTTCATCAGGACCTGCATGCCGTAGATGTGGAAGAACGGCAGGACGGCGATGAACTTCTCGTCGTCCCCGACGTGCAGCGGGCCCAGGACCTGGGCGATGTTCGCGACCAGGTTGCGGTGCGTCAGCATCACGCCCTTGCTCAGCCCCGTCGTGCCGGAGCTGTACGGCAGCGCCACGACGTCGTCAGCGGCGACGGGTACGTGCTCCGCGAGCGGCGGGCCCATCAGGTCGGTCAGCGGCCGCGCGTCGCCACCCTCGGGAGGCGCGCCGATGACGTAGATCGCCGTGACCCCGGTGCCGTGGACCGCGGGCGCGGCGACCTCGAGGAAGGGCGCCACCGTCACGAGCAACCGAGCGCCCGAGTCGAGGAGCTGCTCGTGCACCTCGCGCTCGATGTAGGTCGGGTTGATCGTCGTGACGGCCCCGCCGGCCATGGCCACGCCGTGGAACACGACGGCGTACTCGGGCAGGTTCGGCGCCATGAGCGCGAGGACGTCGCCCTTGGCGAAGCCGTGCTGGACCAATCCGCCAGCGAACGCCCGGATGGCGCCGGCCAACTGCGCGTAGGTCAGCGTGCGCCCGCTCGGCCCGTCGATGAGCGCCGGCTTGGCGCCGAGTACGTCGGCCTGCGCGAGGACGTACTCGGTCAGCGGCACGTCCGGGATCTCGACATCAGGGAGCGGACTGACATGGATCACCGGGGTCCTCCTCGGTCGGGGTGCTCGCGCGCTGGCGCCGAGTGTGGCGCGCCGGACCTGCCCCGGCTAGGGGGCTGGTCCGGCGACTTGCGACTGAGCGCCGCTATCCGACGGCGCGGGCCAGGGCGGTGTTGAGGCTGAAGTAGCCCAGGGTGGTGGGGTGGATGTTCTTGTACGAGCTGCACTCCCAGGTCCGGACGCACAGCAGCAGCGGCTCGAGGGCGGAGCCGGCCTTGAAGTTGATCGCCGTGAAGGCGTCCGCGACGTTGGCCCCGAAGGCGGCCGCGATCTGGGAGATCAGCGGGTTGACGTAGGAGGTGAGCAGCGCGTCGCTGCCCGGCACGGCGACGGCCAGCGGGTTGTACAGGTTGAACACGACGAGCTGGGCGTTGGGGGCGGCGGCGTGCAGCGCGGTGAGGACGTAGGCGTAGTTGTGCGCGAGCGTGGCGAGAACGGAGGGAAGGCCGGCCTCGACGCAGGTGAGGTCGCCGTTGCAGGGCTCGACCAGCTGCAGCAGGTCGTTCGAGCCGATGTCGACGCTGATCAGCGAGGTGTTGGGGTGCGCCTTGATGTAGGCCACGGCTGCGGTGAGCTGGGAGCCGGTGTACGGAACGTGGGTCGGGAGCTGCTGTGCCTGCCAGGGGCAGCCGCCGTTGATGAGGCTCGTCGACGTCTCGCCGGGGCAGCCGAAGTTGGCCAGCTTGAGCCAGGGGTGCAGCCACGCGTAGTCCTCGGCGTAGCTGACGTAGTGCGTCGGGTCGAAGTCCTGTGCGGCCACGAGGTTGGGCTGGTAGCCGAAGGCCAGGGAGTCGCCCACGGAGACGTACGTGCCGCCGTGCGGCCCCGACGCCTGCGCGGGTCCGGCCGCGACGAAGGCCAGGCCGAGCACGGAGAGGCAGACCGCGGCGAAGACCGCAACCCACCGACGGACCAACCGGTGCATGACATTCCTCCCGACTCGGGTCGGCGCTGACCCCGTCGGGACCGTTCTACCTGACGGGAGGCGGGTCAGCCAGCCCGACTTCTGGTTCGACCCGATCACACGCCGTGCTCAGCGAGCGCGGTTTGCTCGTGCGGGTCAGTCGGGCAGGTGGATGAGCTTCTTGTTGAGGAACTCCTCGATGCCGTACGGCCCGAGCTCGCGACCCACCCCGGAGCGCTTCGTGCCGCCGAACGGCAGCTCGGGGCCGCCGCCCTCGGCCTCGTTGATCCAGACCATGCCGGTGTCGAGCCGGTTCGCGACATCGAGGGCGACCACTGGGTCGGTGTGGAACACCGCGCCGCCGAGCCCGTACGCCGACCCGTTGGCGAGCTCGACCGCCTCGTCGACCGAGCCCACGCGGTAGACGACGGCGACCGGACCGAACAGCTCCTCACCGAAGGCTCGCATCTCGGGCGTGACGTCGGTCAGCACGGTCGCGGGGAAGTAGGCGCCCGGCCCGTCGAGCGGCTTGCCGCCGGTGCGGACCGTCGCGCCCTTCGCGACCGCGTCGTCGACCTGGGCGGCGAGGTTCGCGAGCGCCGCGCGGGAGCACAGCGGTCCGTACGCCGTCGCCGGGTCGAACGGGTCGCCCGTGGCCAGGGACGCCATCCGGGCGGTGAGCTGCTCGACGAAGTCGTCGTAGAGGTGGTCGGAGACGAGGAAGCGCTTCGCGGCGTTGCAGGCCTGGCCGGCGTTCTCCATGCGCGCCGCGACGCACTGCTCGACGACCGAGGGCAGGTCGTCGGTGTCCAGGACCAGATAGGGGTCCGACCCGCCGAGCTCCAGCACGACCTTCTTGAGGTGCTGGCCGGCGAGCGCGGCGACGGCGGCGCCGGCCCGCTCGCTGCCCGTCACCGACACCCCGCGCACCCGCGGGTCGGCGATGAGGGCTGCCACCTGCTCGTTGGAGGCGAACAGGTTGACGTAGGCGTCGACGGGCACGCCGGCGTCGTGGAAGAGCCGCTCCATCGCGAGCGCCGACTCGGGGCATTGGGGGGCGTGCTTGAGGATGACCGTGTTGCCGGCGAGCAGGTTGGGGCCGGCGAAGCGGGCGACCTGGTAGTAGGGGTAGTTCCACGGCATGATCCCGAGCAGGGCGCCGACCGGGGTCTTGCGCACCACGGCGCGCCCGCCGCCGTCGGTCGGCAGCGGCTCGTCGGCGAGCAGCTCGGGCGCGAGGTCGGCGTAGTAGCGGTAGATCGCGACGACGTACTCGACCTCGTCCTTGGCCTCGGCGAGGGTCTTGCCCATCTCGCGGACGATGATCGCGGCGAGCTCCTCGAGGCGTTCCTGGTAGAGGTCCGCGACGCGGTGGATCACCTTGACGCGGTCCTCCAGCGGCGTCGCGCTCCAGTCGGGGAAGGCGCCGTGGGTGCGTGCGATGGCCTCGCCGACCTGGGCGTCGGTGGCGAGCGGGTACGTCGCCTCGACCTGCCCCGTCGCCGGGTTCTCCACCTTGTACTCGACGCTCATCCGTCCTCCCGTCCGGCCAGGGCAGGTGCCGCCCCGCGATTCGTTTAGGTCCGAACGGGAACCTAGGGTGGGCCCTCTCACGCGTCAAGCCGCCCCCGGGCGGACGCCGCTGCCCCGTGCCCGTCGCCGCCGCCCCCCGGATGATGCGCTCTGTCATGCGCTTTGCAAAGAGGCCTTCGCAAAGCGCATGACACCGCGCGCCTACATCGACAGCGCCTCGTAGACCTCGACCGTCCCGCCGGCCTCGAGCACCGGGCAGCCCTTGGCCTTGGTGGCGGCGTCGTCCAGGGAGTCCGCCTCGATGATCGAGTAGCCGCCCGCCCGGCCGCCGCCGGAGGTCGTCGCCCCGCCGGCACCCACGATCGCGGAGGCGCCGAAGGGGTTGCCGCCGTCGGTCACCGACGTACCCAGCTCGGCGAACCAGGCGTTCCAGGCCGCCATCACGGCGTCCTGCTCCTGCGGCGTCTGGGCCATCAGCCCACCGGTGTACACATACACGAACTTGCCCATCAGGCTTCCCCTCTCGGGTGGGTGACCCGCGGATCCGGTACGTCCGCGGCGTCGGTCACGTCAACTCGTCGGACGAGCCCGCCCCGGATCGACACTCCCGACGTCGCCAGGTCCAGCCCGCCCACCTCCAGCCCGCCCACCTCCAGCCCGCCCACCTCCAGCCCACCCCCCGCCCCCACCCCCCGCGGCCTCCAGCCCCCCGCCGGCGATCTTGAGAGATGCAGG
>DATJPE010000054.1 GCA_035506535.1 Actinomycetes bacterium
TCCAGGGGGTTGGTGCTCCAGATCTTCGCCCAGTGCGCGCGGGGGAACGCGCTGAACGCGAGCACCTCGGCTTTCGCCTCGTCCATCAACGGCCCGATCTTGGGGAAGGCCATCGTGAGCTGGTCACGGACCTGCTCCCAGGTCGCGGCGACGGCTGTCGGGTTCGGCTGGGCGAAGATCGTGCGGAACACCGCAGCGACCATGTCGACGTGCGTCTTCGGCACCAGCGCGAGCAGGTTGGGGGCGAAGTGCACGCGGCAGCGTTGATGCGCGACACCTTGGAAGCTGCGGCGCAACGCGGCGACCAGACCACTGTGCTGGTCGCTGATCACCAGCCGGACACCGGTCAGCCCGCGCTGCTTCAGGCTGGTGAGGAACGCCCGCCAGAACACCTCGTCCTCGCTGTCACCGACGTCGAGGCCGAGGACCTCCCGGCCGCCGTCGGCGCGGATCCCGGTCGCGATCACTGCCGCCATCGACACCACCTGGCTGGTGGCGTTGCGCACATGCAGGTAGGTCGCGTCCAGGTAGACGTAGGGGAACGTGGTGTGGTCCAGCCGGCGGGTGCGGAACGCGGACACCGTCTCATCGAGGCCGGCGCAGATACCAGACACCTCGCTCTTGGAGATCCCGGAGTCGACGCCGAGCGCAGCGACCAGGTCATCGACCGCTGTTGTAAAGCGTTGGCGGTCACCTGACGGAGGAGTAACGGTCCTTGTCTGGTCCACCGGGTGGGCGGATCTTGGCCTCGAGTTGCCAGCCGCCCTTGGCGGACAGGTAGCGAGCGAATTGGTCGAGTGGGTCGACTTCGACCCACAGGCGGATGATCCCCATATGCCTGTGGGCGTGGGCGGTGAGGAGTGCCAGTCCGTCAGCGGTGACCCGGCGGGTGCCATGGTGGTCGGCGTTCCACAAGGCTCCCTCGGCCACAAAGTCCTCGTGAAGACGGAGGCTGATCACCCCGGCGAGCTCGCCGCTTTGCGAGTCGAAGACTCCGAGCAGGGTGGCTTGGTCCTTCTCCCGCAGTGCATCGAACTCGGCGATCTGCGCGCTGGCTTGCTCTGAGTTGCTCGGGATCAGGATGCGACCCCGGGCGATCGGGACTCCTCGGGCGGCTTGCGCGACGACCGCGTCTGCATCGGACGGCTGCAACTCGCGAACGGTTGACGTCGCAGAGGCGAGAGGCGCCGTCAGCGACAGCCTGCTCATGGTGGGCACGCTAACAGGCAGGTCTGGGTAGCGGTCAGATCCTAGGTGTACTCGGCCGTCAAGTTGCTGAGACAACGCGGCTGAAGGGTGGCTGATCGTCGAGGGCGGTGTGTGCGCGTTCAGTGTTGTAGGTGTGTCCAGTGTCTTAGGTGCACTGCCAGGTGGGCAACGCCGCGCTGCGTTCGTGATTGCTTAGATGGGTGTGTCGCGCAGGCCCATTCCCGCGCCAAGGTGCGGTTGTAGCGCTCGACCTTGCCGTTGTGCCAGGGGCAGTGCGGGCTTGATGGTGACGTGCCGGGCGCCGATGGCCTCGAGCACCTCGGCGGCCTAGACAGCGGCGTGGGCGAGGAACTGTCCGCAGGTGTCGCCCTCCTCGTCGGCCGTGCTGCCCATCGCCCGCCCGTGGGCGCGCCACCCGCCGCTGTCGGGGATCCGGCCGATCCTCTTGACGTCCATGTGGATCAGCTCGCCGGGGCGGTCCGCTCGTAACGGGTCGCGGTCGCTTTCGAGGAGCGGATCACCTGCCCGGTGACCTGGTCGAGCTGGGACAGGTGCGGCACGTCGTGGCGGTGCAGCACCCGACTCACGGTCTGCTCCGGTACCCCGGTCAAGCGGGAGTCCTCCGGTGTTAGTGACTGACATCGCAATCACCACCGCGCTCGGAGGTCTCCATCCTGATCAAACAGGCGCGCCGAAGGCACCATCACCAGCGTCCCGGCCGAGTACAACTAGGTCCCTCGACAATGAGGCCCGGGTGGCTGTTCGATTGGGGATCGGTGCGCCCCTCGGCTGGCGGAAAGGTGCGTTCTATGGCCAGCACGGCAAGCACGCAGTCGGATAGCCCGCGAATGGGTCAGGTGCTGGTCCGCCGCACGGTGATCAGCCTCGCCGTGGTCGTCGTCGTGGCCGTGCCCTATGTGCTGTTTGCCCTGCTCAGCGGGCAGTGGGCAGCCGCGTCCTGGACCATGATGGGAGGGATCACCGGGCTGGTCGGGCTGCTGCTGGGCGGCCGCGTGGTCGCCTACCTGGGTATGGGCCTGCTGGCAGTCCTGACCCCGTTGTCGATCCTGGCTGGTGGCGTCCCGGTGTTGGGCGCGGCCCTCATGGCGCTGATGTGCGTCGGGGTCGGGCTGAGCGCGGCGCGCGGTCTGAGTCGGGGAACCTTGATGCTTCCGGTTCTGATGGCCTCGATGCTCATCGCGCCACCGTCTTGGAGCGGGCAGACCGTGGACCGGACCACGCCTTCCTACCTGCTGTGGATGACCTTGTTCCTGGCCGGCGGCGCCTTGTGGGCGAACCTGGTATTCCCTCGGCTGCTGCGTGGCCGGGCACCGTCCCGGGCCGCTGCCAGTAATCGATCAGACATTGTCGCGTACACGGTGATCATCACCGTGCTGTGCGCTTTCAGCACCCTCGGCGTGCTGATCTGGCGTCCAGGCTCACAGGGATCCTGGCTGGTCGTGACCCTGCTGGTGGTCACCGAGGTGGGCCACCAGGACACCCTGAACCGGGCCTGGCGGCGGGTGATCGGGACGGTTGGTGGGGCTTTGATCGCGTCGATCATCGCCTCGAACACCGACTCCGAGCTGGCGCTCTTGACCATTGGTGTGATCCTGCTGGTCATCGCCGGCGTGATACGGCAAGGGCCTCACTACGGGCTCTACATGGCGTTCATGACACCGGCGGTCGTGCTGTTCAGTTCCAGCAGCATCGCGACCGTAGGCAAGACCGACGCTCAACGCGTCGCCTTCACCCTGATCGGAGCCGCGTTGGTGCTCCTCGCGTCCGGCATCGCGGTGGCATGGGCGCACTACCAGCAGACCCACCCTGAGCCCGACGCAGGGCAGTACGCTGCGGTCAACCCGTGACGACGCCTCACCCGGCCCTGTCCCTGCCTGCGTGGCAGCGTCGACGGCTCATCGCGGCCGGCCTGCTTCGGGCGCTGATAGCGACCGCCGTCCTGGTCGCCGCCTACTACCTCTTGCCGTTGGACCACCTGGCCGGGGTGCCCCTCGGGCTCTCGATGACCGTCGCCCTGGTCGTGTTGATAGCGGTGGCGGGATACGAGGTGCGGGCCATCATCCGGTCTCCGCGTCCCGGAGTGCGCGCCGTCGAGGCGCTCGCGACGACGATCCCGCTTTTCCTGCTGCTGTTCGCGGCCACCTACTTCGCGATGTCCCAATCAGACCCCGGCAACTTCAACGTCCACTCACTAACCCGCACCGACACCCTCTACTTCACCGTCACTGTGTTCACCACCGTGGGCTTTGGTGACATCAGCGCCGCCAGCCAGACCGCTCGCCTCCTGGTCACCGTCCAGATGATCCTGGACCTACTCGTCCTCGGACTCGCCATCCGCGTGTTCCTCGGCGCCGTCCGATACGCCAGAAGCGAACACCAGGCACCCCAGCAGGACACCTCCTAGCGCAAAGGAAGTGATGCCGATCCGGAGCGCCCCTCGCTAGGCTCACGGGGGGGCGTCGTCTTCAGCGCTTGCCAAGGGCGGCGGACGAGTCGGCCTGTACGCCGGGTTCTGTCCACGGGCGCCTCGCGGCCTCCCGATGGGCGGTCATCCCTCTCGGGTCGCCGTTGCCGACGACCTCTTGCGGTCTACCCGGGGACTCGGGCGGGCCGCCCTCCTCCGCCGAAGCGGTACGTCCCCTGTCTGACCTTGCTCCAGGCGGGGTTTACCTAGCCGCCCGGGTCACCCCGGGCGCTGGTGGTCTCTTACACCACCGTTTCACCCTTACCGCGGCCTCGCGGCCGAGGCGGTCTGCTCTCTGTTGCACTGTCCCGCGGGTCACCCCGGGTGGGTGTTGCCCACCACCTTGCCCTGTGGAGCCCGGACGTTCCTCGGCGATGACCTCGTGGTCACCGACGCGACCGCCCGGCCGGCTCGTCCGCCGTGCCTCGAGGATAACGGCGGCTACGCCGCCGTGGCGATGGCCGAGCGCGGGAGCAGGGTGAACGCGGCGAGGTAGAGCAGCCCGGCGATCCCGAGCAGCGCCGGGTAGCCCACGATGAGCGCGAGGTACTCGAGGCAGCCGCCGACCATCGCCCCGAGCAGGTTCGCGCCGAAGGCAGTGGTTCCGTCGGCGGTCTGCGCGAATCGTTTGGCGAACACCACGTTCGCGAAGGCGATGGGCAGGAACGCGAGTACGACCGACAGGACGAGCCGCACCAGCAGCTCCTGACGCAGCACGAAGCCGGTCGGCACGAGGTAGGCCAGCAGGAGCGCGCAGGCCAGCAGGGCGTACATCACCCTGATCGGAGGCGTGCGGAAGCGACGGGTGTACTCCACGGCCGCGAGCACCGCGAGCAGGACGCCGGCGAAGACGATGGAGTTCACCACCCACGTCGTGCCGAAGTACAACGCGAAGCCGGCGATGGCACGGGTCTCGAGCAGCAGGAACGCCGCACCGAGGAAGAACAGGTCGGCGTACGGACGCATGCGCCGAAGCGGCCCGCCGATGACGCGGACGCTGAGCAGGCTGACGAAGAGGATGAGCGCGAGCGCCCACAGATAGATCGAGGGCAGGCCGGGTGAGCGCAGATAGAGGAACGGCCGGGTGTCGCTGACCGGCGGCGGCCCGTCCAGCTGCGCGCGGGTCACCGCCTTCGGGCCGGTGCCGCACTGCTGGTCCTGGGGGCTCACGCCGACGGAGACCACGGCGCGGACCGCCGACAGCAGGTCGATGCATGGGTCGTGGCCGAACGCGACGGCGGCGGTGTTGGCCAGCCGTCCGAGCAGCCACCGGTCGCGGTAGGAGTTGTACATCGCGAACGCGCCACCGGGGTTCAGGTGCGCGCGCACGGTCTGCAGGGCCTGCTTGGTGAACAGGTAGGACTCGAGGCGCACCTGGCTCGCACCTGAGACCAGCGTCAGGGAGTCGGGCAGCGCGAAGATGATGAGGTCCCAGTGCTTGTGCGCGCGCTGCAGGTACGCCCGCCCGTCGTCGATGTGCACCGTCACGCGAGGGTCGGCGTAGGGGCGGTCGAGGTTGACCTGGGTGCCGATCTGGTAGATCCGCGGGTCGATCTCGACCGCGTCGACGTGCTTGGCGCCCTTGGACAGGGCGAGGGCGACGTCGGTGCCCGTGCCTGCGCCCACGATGAGGACGTCCCGCAGCGGGTTGTTGACGATGCGCTCGTAGGGGACGAGGTAGAGCGGGTCAGCCGCGGTCTTGATCGCGATCGAGGACACCGACTGGTGCGGGATGCCATTGACGTCGATGCGGGTGATCGGGCCCTGCGTGCTGGTGTGGACCTTGTAGTAGGGGGACCAGGTGATGCCGGGCTGGAGGCACTCGACGGTCAGCGCCCCGACGATGACCAGGCCGGCGATCGCCGTCACCAGCGGCGGACGCGGGCTCAGCAGGACGAGGCTGAGAACGGCAACGACGATGCCCCACACCACCGACGGCGCGCGCAGGAAGGACAGCGCGGTGAACGACGCGATGCCGAGCAGACTGCCCATGATGTCGAAGCGGTAAGCGTCGAGCCGCGGGAGCTCGACGAAGCAGGCGGCCACCAGCTCCCCCGGTCCGGCCATCACGGCCGCCACGGCGCAGAACACGATCGGCAGGATCACCCAAGCCGGCGGCCCGCTGGTGTGCAGGCTGGTGAAGAACACCAGGTCGTTGCCGCTGCGGTCGACGGTGACCGGGAACTTGAGCACGATCACGACCAGCGCGGCGAGCACCACGAGGAAGTAGTACGGCTTGGCGATGCCGGGGCGGTAGCGCAGGAAGCCGAGACCGACGCCGAGGAAGGAGCCCAGCAGCACGAAGTTGCTGAAGTAGCCGAGGTGGACGATGTTCCCGGCCAGCCACCGGATCAGCGCGAGCTCGAGGAAGAGCATCAGCGTGCTGCCCAGGACCAGCCGCAGGCGCACGTCCATCCCGCCCCCTCGCACGATGGGCAGACGTGGACCGAACCGGGTTTCGGTCTGCGTCACGTGGCGATCCTCCTCGACGGCGCGGCGGTGGGGGCCGGTGCGACCCTACTCGCCCGCTCGATCACCCGGCGAAGCCGTTGCCCGCTCCTCAGGAGTGCGTGCGTGGCTCGGTGGCCTGCGCGAGCAGGGTCGCGATGGACGTGACGTCGTCGAACTCGCCCGACGTGATGGCGATGATGAGGTCGTAGGCCTCCTCGTTGCTCAAGATCAGACGGCGCCCGTTGAGTCCGTAGAAGGCGATCAGGCCCACGAGAGCCAGGCGCTTGTTCCCGTCGACGAGCGCACGGTTGCGGGCAAGCGAGTGGACCAGCGCGGCCGCTTTCTCGTCGAGGCTCGCGTACGCGTCCTCACCGAGTACCGAGGTCTGTGGACGGGCGACCGCTGACTCGAGCAGTCCCAGATCGCGGACGAGCACTTCCCCAAGAGTGCGCTCAGCAACGTGGAGCAAGTCCTCCAGACTCAGGAAGATCACTGCGACAAGCGCTCGAGGGCTTCGGCGTAGCGGGGCAGGGCCTCATCGAGGACCTGATCCAGCAGGTCCCGCCTGCTGTGCGACTCGACGTACTCGCGAATCGCCTGCCGAGCGACGTCCTGCATGGAACGGTGCTCGTGCGCCGCCTGCGCCCGCAGGGAAGCTGCCTCCCCCTCGGTGAGCCGTAACGTCATCGCCATAGAAAGATGGTATCATTGATGATACCTAAACGGGACTTCGCTCAGGGCGAGAGTCCCGTCACCAGGCGGTGGACGTACCCCAGCTTGTCGACCACCGGGGGAGCGAGGACGAACGGGTAGAGGTCCTCGCGGCCCATGCTGCGGTTGACCTGGTTCAGCGCGTAGGTCAGCGGCAGCCACATCGCGAGGACGTCCTCGATGGTGTCGGCCTCCTCGGACGGCAGGGCCGCCAGCGCCACGTCGGGGTCCGGGCGCACGGGGGCGTCCGGACCGCCGACCCACAGGCCGTACGCCGACGCGGTCTGCAACGTGTCCCGGATGTGCAAGTAGTGCGCGAAGGTCTCGGCCCAGTCCTCCCACGGGTGCGCGGTCGCGTATCCGCTGACGAATCCGGTGCCCCACTCCCCCGGCGGCGCGGCGTAGTAGTCCGCGAGCGCCGCGGCGTAGTCCGCCCGCTCGTCGCCGAAGATCGCTCGGAACTCGGCCAGCCGTTCTTCGCGGACCAGGACGCCCCAGTAGTAGTGGCCGACCTCGTGCCGCAGGTGGCCCAGCAGCGTGCGGTACGGCTCGTCGAGACGGACGCGCACCGCCTCCCGGTAGCCGTCGTCGCCTTCAGCGAGGTCGATGGTGATCAGGCCGTCGTCGTGCCCGGTCACCACCGGCTGGGTCGCGCTCGACAGCAGGTCGAAGGCGAGCCCGTGCTCGGGGTCCACGTCGCGGCCGACGACCGGCAGCCGGAGGGTGTCGAGCTGGAAGACGAGCCGGCGCTTGGCCGCCTCGGTACGTGCGAACGCCCGCAGCCCGACGACGTCGTCGTCGGCTGGGCGCGTACGGGTCAGGCGGCAGCAGTCGCACAGCGCCGGCTCCCCGACGTCGTCGACCAGCCAGGTGCAGCCGGCGAGGTCGAGGTTGGCGCAGACGCGCTGCGACGTCGCGCGCGGACCGAGGAAGCGTCCGGAGCCGTCCAGGGCGACGACGCGCTCCAGCTCGCGCGAGAAGGCGAGCGCGCTACCGCAGTGCACGCACGCGGAGTTCTCGAAGAAGACCAGCCGGCCGCAGACGTCGCAGGCGAACGAACGCACCGCAGCAGCCTGCCGCACCCGTCGGGCCCCTGACGACGGCCCCTGTCGGAGCTAGGGTCGGGGCCATGCCACGGGAAGAGGTGCACGCTCGCGTCGCCGGCGGCGAGCTCGTCGGGTGGCGGCAGGGATCCGGGCCACGGGTCCTGCTCCTGCACGGCGGCCCCGGCCTGTCGTGCGACTACCTCGAGGACGTGGTCGGCGAGCTCGGGGCGGGCTACGACGTCGCCTGGTTCCAGCAGCGCGGCCTGCCGCCATCCGTGGCCGAGCCTCCCTTCACCGTCGCGACGGCGGTGGACGACGTAGTCTCGTTCCTCGACGCCCTGGGGTGGGACCGTGCCTTCGTCCTCGGCCACTCCTGGGGCGGCCACCTGCTCTGGCACCTGCTCGTCTCGACCCCCGAACGCCTCGACGGGGGGCTGGCCGTCGACCCCCTCGGTGGGGTCGGCGACGGAGGCAACGAGGTCTTCGAGCAGGCGATGAACGCCCGCATCCCCGAGGAGAACCGGGTGCGGGCCGAGGAGCTGGACCGCCGGGCGATGGCCGGTGAGGGCACCGAGGACGACGTCCTCGAGAGCATGCGGCTGTATTGGCCCGCGTACTTCGCCGACCCCGGCGACGTCCCGCCGATGCCGCCGATGCGCAGCTCGATCGCCGCGTACGCCGGACTCTGGGAGTCCCTCAAGGAGCAGCTGCCCGCGCTCGAGGCGGCCCTACCCGCCGTCGACGTACCGCTCGGGGTCGTCGTCTGCGAACGCAGCCCCATCCCGGCCGACGAGGCTGGCGTGGCGACGGCCGCGGCGATCCCCGGCGCCTGGGTCGAACGGGTCGAAGGCGCCGGCCACTTCCCGTGGTACGAACGGCCCGGTGCCGTACGCGCTGCGCTCGACCGCCTCACCGCTCGGGGCTGACCTCCCCTACCGGCAGCACGTCCACTCGCACCTGCATGAGGTGACGGGTGCTCTCGGTGAAGATGACGCCCTTGAGCGGCGGTACGTCGTCGTAGTCGCGCCCCCAGGCGAGGGTGACGTAGCGCCCGTCGACGAGCTGGTCGTTGGTCGGGTCGACACCCACCCAGCCCGAGCCCGGCACGAGCACCGACGCCCAGGCGTGGGAGGCGTCAGCTCCGACGAGCCTGGCGCGCCCCGGCGGTGGCTGCGTCTCCAGGTAGCCGCTGACATAGCGGGCGGCCAGCCCCACCGAGCGCAGGCAGCCGACCAGCAGATGCGCGAAGTCCTGGCACACCCCGACCCGACTCTCGAGCACCTCCGGAAGCGTCGTGGTCACCGTGGTCTCGCCGTGCTCGTAGCGGAAGTCGGCGTGGATGCGTTGGACCAGGTCGAGCACGGCCTCGCCGATCGGCCGCCGCGCCGGGAAGGAGCTCCGCGCGTAGGCCGCCACCGCCGGCTCGCGCCCGACGCGGGGGGAGGCCAGGGCGAACTCGCGCGCCTCGGCGTGCGGCCCGTAGGGCTCGGCCAGGGTGTCGCGGGCCACCTCCCACGGCTGCGTGGCGAAGGTGACCGGAAGGGCGGGCGCGCTGACGTCGACGACACTGGTCGACGTCACCGTCAGACGGGTGTGCGGGTGCGCCACGTGGAAGTAGGTCGCCACATTGCCGAAGTGGTCGGTGTGGTCGCGCACGTCCTCCGGCCGCGGGTCGACGTACACGGTCGAGGACCGGCAGGTCTGGGACGGCAGGTCACGTGGCCGAAGCCGCGCCTGGCCGTAGCTGCCGGTCACGTCGTCGTCGTAGACGTACTCCGTGGCGTGCACCACGCGGTAGCGGGTCGCGGTCGTCATGTGCTCGCTCACAACGGCTGCGGCGGGGACAAGTGGCGGAAGTGGGTCGCCGCCACGGAGTCGGACAGCTCGCGCAGATCCTCGTGCCAGTGGCCGAGGACCACGGCGAGCTCCGCCCGGCGCCGCTCGTTCGGCCGGGCCAGCTCGGCGGAGTCGAAGCGGCGCAGCCGGGTCGCCATCCGGTCGAGGACCCGCTCCGGCCCGGACGCGCCGCCACCCCCGGGCACCAGGCGCAGGTCCTCGTCCAGCCGGTTCAGCTGGTAGGCGAGGGCGCGAGGGTTGTCGGCGTCGAGCACCAGCAGGTCGAGCACGGTCTGCACGGACGCCTTGTCCCGGTAACGGCGCCGGTAGGTGATGATGCTCTCGGCCGCGACCAGCACCGACTCGACCACCAGGCTGTCCACGGCGGCCGGCCGTTCCTCGAGGACCGTGCCGCGCAGCAGCCCCACCAGCGAGGCGGCGCGCTCGATCCGCCGCCCCGCGTCGAGCAGCCGCCAGCCGGGGTCGCGAACCATCGTCTCCGCGATGACCCCGGACAGGGCGAGCATCGCATCGAGGACCTGGGCGAGCGCGGAGGTCAGGGCTCCCACCCGCTGCGCCGACCCGGCCGCCGTCTTGGCCAGCACGCGCTCGGCGCGGCCCAGCGCCAGCCACGTGTCGGTCGAGAGCTGGTCGCGGACCTCGTGGGCGGCCTGGACCAGCGCGGCGACGGCCTGCGCGACGCTGCCGCCGGCGGTGGGGTCGACGAGCAGCCGGTACAGCTCCGGCAGCGGGTCGGCGAGCCGCTCCTCGGAGCCGGCGCCGACGAACCCCGGGTACGTCGTGGTCATCTCCGTCAACGTCCGGAGCAGGACCCGCAGGCTCTCCGCGCCCACCGGGTCCCCGCCGCGCTGGAAGTCGTTCGCGCGGTCGAGGGCGGTCCGCAGCAGGCGGACGACGTCCTCGGCGCGTTCGGCGTACCGGCCGATCCAGAACAGGTTCTCGGCGATGCGCGGCGAGACGTTCGTCTCGGGACGCACCGCGACGACCGCCGGGCCCTCGTGGATCCACTCGGCACCGCGACCCTCGTCGCCGAGGACCCACACGTCCTTGGCGATCGCGCCCGCGTTGTTGGTGACGACGCGCAGGTCCGGGGTCGGGGCCACCCGGGCGAGCCCGCCGGGCATCGGGCGGTAGCTCCCGTCGAGCGACACGGCGAAGGTCCGCAGCACGCACGCACGCGGTTCCAAGCCCTCCCGGGTGACCGCAGGCGCGGTGCTGAGGACGAGCGGGTCCTGGCCCACCCATCGTTCCGGGTCGGTCTCGATCTGGCGGGCGAGGTCCGCCCGCTCCCCCTCGCTGAGCAGCTCGCCGAAGCGGCTGCGCCCCTGGCCGCGGGACAGCGGCCGGAGCACCATGCGATCCAGGTGCGCGAGCACGTGCGCCCTTGACGTCCGGTCGCCGCACCAGAAGGTGTCCACCGCCGGGAGCAGCAGGTCCTCGCCGAGCAGCTCGTGGGCCAGCGCCGGCAGGAACGGGAGCAGCCCCGGGTTCTCCAGCACCCCGGCCCCGATCGGGTTGACCACCGCCACGCTGCCGCGACGCGCGGCCTCCACCAGGCCGGGGACGCCGAGGCGCGAGTCGGGGCGCAGCTCCAGCGGGTCGCACCAGCTGCTGTCCACACGCCGAACGACGACGTCGACCGGCTCGAGGCGGCCGAGGGCGCGCAGCCACACACGGCCGTCTCGGACGGTCAAGTCGGATCCCTCGACCAGCGGGTAGCCGAGCATGGTGGCGAGGAAGGCCTGGTCGAAGGCGGTCTCGCTGTGCGTGCCGGGCGTCAGCAGGACGACGCGTGGCGTCTCACTCGCCTCGGGCGCGACCGACTGCAGCGCGACACGTAGCGTCTGGAAGAACGGCGAGAGCCGCATCATCCGCGTGGCGCGGTACAGGTCGGGGACCACCCGGGACACGACGCGGCGGTCCTCCATCGCGAAGCCGAGGCCCGACGGCGCCTGGGTACGGTCGCCGAGGACGCGCCACTCACCGCCGGCGTCCCTGGCCAGGTCGCTCGCAGCGAGGAAGAGCTGGCGGGGGCCGGGCAGGCGTACGCCGTCCGCGTCGCGGACGTACTCGTCGTGGCCCAGGACCAGCTCCGCCGGCAGCAGCCCGCCGCGCACCAGCCGCCGCGACCCGTAGACGTCGGTGAGCACGAGGTCGAGCAGCTGCGCCCGCTGGGTCAGCCCCCGGGCGAGCTCGGCCCACTCCTGCTGGCCGAGGACGACGGGCAGCGGGTCGAGCGCCCAGGCCCGCGCCTGCGCGCCGTCCTCGTCGGTGACGATGTAGCTGACCCCGTCGTCCTCCAGCAGCCGTCGGCCCTGCTCGCCGCAGGCGAGCAGCCCGTCGACGCCCAGGGCCTCGACCGCGTCGGCCACCTCGGTCCACGCCGGCCGCACCCGCCCGCCGCTCGCCAGCTCGTCGGGCGCGCCGGTCGCGCGCAGCCGCTCCAGATAGGGGCCGAGGACACCGGCCCGTGTCGTCACACTGCTCATGCCGGGGGCGTCCGCCGCAGGTCGAGGGTGCGGGGGTGCTCCAGCCCGTCGAGGGCCAGCCGCCGCTCCCTCTCGATCAGGCTCGCGACATCGACCGGTCCGGGAGTGTGCCCCGAGGCGTCGAAGCGCCGGGCTCGGCGCGCCTCGGCCTCGGCCGCGTTGACCGGGAAGGTCTCGTACGCCCGTCCGCCGGGATGGACGACGTGGTAGGTGCAGCCGCCGAGGCTGCGCGCGCTCACCCGGTCGACGAGGTCGAAGACCAGCGGGCTGTGCACCCCGATCGTGGGGTGCAGGGCCGACGGGGGGTTCCACGCCCGGTAGCGCACACCGGCGACGCTACGGCCCGCCCGGCCCGAGGAGCGCAGCGGTACCGGGACTCCGTTGCAGGTCAGCAGGTGCCGGGCCGCGACGAGGCCCTCGGTGGCGACCTGCAGACGCTCCACCGAGGAGTCGACGTAGCGCGCGGTCCCGCCGCCGGTCACCTCCTCGCCGAGCACGTGCCACGGCTCGATCGCCGAGCGCAGCTCGATACCCACGCCGGCGACGTCGACGCGACCCAGGCGCGGGAAGCGGAACTCCAGGAACGGCTCCAGCCAGGACAGCTCGACGTCCAGCCGGTGTCGGCGCAGGTCCGCCACGACCTCCGCGACGTCGTCGGCGAGCGGGTCGGGCAGCAGGAAGCGGTCGTGCAGCTCGCTGCCCCAGCGCACGAGCGGCGCGCGATACGGGGCGGCCCAGAACCGCGCCACGAGCGCGCGCACCAGCAGCGCCTGCACCAGCGCCATCTGCGGGTGCGGCGGCATCTCGAAGCCCCGCAGCTCGAGCAGACCGAGGCGGCCGCGCTCGGAGTCGGGGCTGAACAGCTTGTCGATGCAGAACTCCGAGCGGTGGGTGTTGCCGGTGATGTCGGTGAGCAGGTGGCGCAGCAGGCGGTCGACGTGCCACGGGCGGGCGTCGGCGCCGAGCCGGTCGAGCTCGGCGAAGGCGATCTCGAGCTCGTACAGCGTCTCGGGGCGCCCCTCGTCGGCTCGCGGGGCCTGGCTGGTCGGACCGACGAAACGACCCGAGAACAGGTACGACAGGGACGGGTGGTGCTGCCAGAAGGTCAGCATGCTGACCAGGAGGTCCGGTCGCCGCAGCAGCGGGCTGTCCGCCGGGGTGCGGCCGCCGAGGGTCAGGTGGTCGCCGCCGCCGGTCCCGGCGTGGCTGCCGTCCAGAGCGAAGGTCTCCGTCGCGAGACCGGACAGTCGGGCGTCCTCGTCGACCGACGCGACGACGTGGACCAGCTCCGGCCAGGTCGCCGTTGGCTGCACGTTGACCTCGATCACGCCGGGGTCCGGCGTGACGCTGAGGGCGTGGAGCCGGGGGTCACCCGGCGGGGCGTACCCCTCGATGACGACCGGGCAGCCGACCGTGCCCGCCGCGTACTCGACCGCGGCCAGCAGCTCGAGGTAGTCCTCGAGGCGTTGGAGCGGGGGCAGGAAGACGTACGCGTGGCCGTCGCGCACCTCCACCGCGAGGGCCGTCGTCGGCGCACCTTCGACCGCCACCTCGACCGTGGGCATCGCCGGCAGCAGGGCCATGGCCGCCTGGAGCGGCGGGAGCGGGTCGAGGGCCGCCGGGTCGGGCTGATCCGGTCCCGGCTGCCACGCCACGGAGGACAGCGGCAGCCGCAGGCCCACTGGCGAGGTCCCCGGGAGCAGGACCAGCCGGCCGCGGCGGAAGCGCCACCGGCTGGTGGCCCAGCCGCGGCCGTCCGGCAGGCGGTGCAGGGGGAGCACCCAGCCCACGGGCTCCCCCGCCCGGGCGTCGAGGCGCTCGACCACGGCGAGGCGGGCGTTCGGCGCGCGCAGGCGGCGGTCGGCCGCGTCCGGGTCGCCCTCCGGCGGCTCGCCGAGGGGCAGCCGCGCCTCGTCGAGCAGCTCGGCGAGAGGGTCCTCGTAGGCCGGCAGGCAGCACGCGGGTGGCGCCCCGAGCGCGGCGACGACGGCCGCGGCGAGGACGGCGCCGTGTGCCCGCTCGACGTGACCCTCCGCCCAAGGATCGTCCCGCAGGGTCGGGTCGGACCACAGCGCAGTCCCGTCGGTGCGCCAGTACAGGCCGATCTGCCAGCGCGGCAGATCCTCGCCCGGGTACCACTTGCCCTGACCCCGGTACTCCAGCCCGCCCGCCGCCCAGCGATCGCGCAGCCGCCGGGCGAGGTCACCGGCCAGTCGGCGCTTGCCCGGCCCGTCGGCCTCCACCGTCCACTCGGGTGCGTCCATGTCCGACGCGGAGACGTACGTCGGCTCCCCGCCCATGGTCAGCCGTACGTCGCCGGCAGCGAGCAGCTCGTCCACGTGGCGGCCCAGGGCGTCCACCCGCTGCCACTGCTCCGGTGTGTACGGCCGGGTCACGCGCGGGTCCTCGTGGATGCGCCGGAGCGTGTTCGCGAAGGCGAAGCTGACCTCGCACGGGTCGGTGCTCCCGGTGATGGGCGCCGCGCTCGACGGGTGGGGGGTCGCGGACAGCGGGATGTGGCCCTCCCCCGCGAACAGCCCCGACGTCGGGTCCAGGCCGATCCAGCCCGCCCCGGGGACGTACACCTCGGCCCACGCGTGCAGGTCGGTGAAGTCCCCGGTCATGCCCGCGGGGGCGTCGACGTCGGGCACGAGCTGCACCAGGTAGCCGGACACGAAGCGCGCGGCGAGCCCGAACTCGCGCAGGGCCGCCACGAGCAGCCAGGCGGAGTCCCGGCAGGACCCGAGACGCAGCCGCAGGGTCTCCTCCGGCGACTGCACCCCGGCCTCGAGGCGCACGGTGTAGGCGACGTCGGCGCGAAGCGCCTGGTTGAGCTCGACGAGGAAGTCGACGATCGCCACATCGGCCCGCCGGTGCGCGGCCACCCAGTCCCGGACCGTGTCGTCGCCGGGACCGAGGGCCGGCCGCAGATAGGGCTCGAGGTCGGCGGCCAGCGTCGCGTCGTAGGCGAAGGGGTATCGCGCCGCGCTCTCCTCGACGAAGAAGTCGAAGGGGTTGATGACGGTCAGGTCGGCGACCAGGTCGACGACGATGCTCAGCTCGCGCGCCCGCTCGGGGAAGACCAGGCGGGCCAGGTGGTTGCCGAAGGGGTCCTGCTGCCAGTTGACGAAGTGGCGCTCGGGGCTGACCCGAAGCGAGTACGCCGTGACCGGCGTACGGCAGTGCGGCGCGGGCCGCAGCCGCACCACGTGCGGTCCGATCCCGACCAGCCGGTCGAAGCTGTAGGTGGTGCGGTGCTCCAGCGCCACCCTGATCGTCACGCGGTCAATCTAGGGTTTCGTCCCCCGGGACAGGGCCTCACCGTGTTGCGGGTGCGTTAACGCCCAGGGTGAACCGCACCTGACGGGAGGCGATGTCGGCGGTCACGAGCCGGACCCGTACGTCGTGCCCGACCAGCGCCTCGCTGCCGTCGACCGGGCCGACCACGGCGGGGTCGGTGAGCTGCACCCGGTCGGGCTCGACCAGCACCCCGGCGAAGGTCTCACCGACGTGCGTGGACAGCACCGCCGCCTCGACGAGGTCGGTGCAGCCGTGCTCGATCGCCTTGGCGCGGTGGTCGGCCGCCGCCATCTCCTGGCCGAGGGCGGGCAGCGCCTCGCGCACCCACGTGGGAACCTCTCGCCCCGCGTGCAGGGCGAGGCAGACCTCGAGGCCGTACCGGTCGACGAGGCGGCGAAGCGGAGCCGTCACGTGCGCGTAGGGACCGCCGACGGCCGCGTGGGTGGTGACCGAGGGCACAGCGCCGTCGAAGGGGGTCCAGGCAGCGCCGCGGAACAACGACAGCGCCTCGACGACGAAGGCCGCCGTCCTCGGCCGGCGTGGGTCGAGACCGGCCAGGACGTCGGCGTAGCCGAGCCGGTGGGGCCAGTCGATGTGGAGGGCGGCGGCCTGGTGCCGCAGCCGCGCCAGGTCCCGCGGATCCGCCGGTGGCATCGTCCGCAGCACGCCGATCCGGCCCTCCAGCATGATGGCGGCGGCCGCGGCGCCGGTGAGCAGCGAGATCTGGGCGTTGTCGTCCTCGACCGCCAGGCTCAGGCGGTAGCGCAGGGTCCAGCCGTCTCCGTCGGCGACGACGTCCTGCTCGGGGGCGTTGAGGGACACCCCGCCGCGCGCCCGCTCCTGCTGTCGCCGCAGCCGTCCGATCTCGCGCAGCAGCACGTACAGGTCCTCGCTGCTGCCGCGGTCGAGCGAGCGCTGCACGGCTGGGTAGTCCAGCCGGGCGCGGCTGCGCACGAGGGCGCGACGGACGTCGGTGCGCACGAGGGCCCCGTCGGCGTCGAGGTCGAGGGTCCACAGCACGGCCGGCCGCTCCTTGCCGGGGAGCAGGGACGCGGCGCCCTCGGACAGCACGCTCGGGTGCAGCGGGAGACGGGTGTCGGGGCAGTACACGGTCAGCCCGCGTCCGTGCGCCTCACCGTCGAGGGCTCCCCCCGGCGTCACGAACGCGGCGAGGTCGGCGATCGCGTAGTGCACGCGGTAGCCGCCCAAGCGCCGACGCGCCAGGTGCATCGCCTGGTCGAGGTCGGTGGACCCGGGCGGGTCGATCGTGACCAGGGGTAGGTCGCGGCGGTCCTCCCCCGGCAGCCTCGGGGTGGCGGCCGCCGCCTCCGCCTCGCCGATGACCGCGGCCGGGAACTCACCGGGCGCGTGCAGCTGCTGGCGGACCCGCGCGAACTCCGGTGCGAGCGATGCGGCCGTCGCGCTGAGCCTGAGCCGGCGGCGCACCACGCCCCCACCCTAGGAGCCCGCCGCGCCACGCCTAGGGTGACCGACGATGTGGAGGGTCGCCGGCGCCGCGGGGATCGTCGTGCTCCTCACCGGCCTGCTGCCGCTGCAGGACGCCCGCGCGGTCCTCGACCGGGTCACCCCGATCCTGGTGTTCCTCGCGGCGGTGACCATCCTCGCCGAGCTCGCCGACGCGGCGGGGGTCTTCGACGTGGCCGCCCATGTCGCCGCCGGGCTGGCGCGCGGACGGGTGCTCGCGCTGTGGCTGCTCGTCGTCGCCCTCGCGACCGCAACGACGATCGTGCTCTCCCTCGACACCACCGCGGTGCTACTGACTCCCGTCGTCCTCGCACTGGCCGCGCAGCTGGAGCTGCCGGCCCTGCCGTTCGCCATGACCACGGTGTGGCTGGCCAACACGGCGTCTCTGCTGCTCCCGGTGTCCAACCTCACGAACCTGCTCGCCGTCGACCGGCTGGGCTGGTCGGCGACGACGTACGGGCGTCACACCTGGGCGGCCGCTGTCGCCTCGGTCGCCGTGACGGTGGTCGTGCTGTACGCGCTCCACCGGCGAGACCTCTCCGGCCGCTACGTCGCGCCGCGGCGCGAGCCGGTCGAGGACGCGGTCCTGTTCTGGCTGGGCGCGGGCGTGTGCCTGGTGCTGGCGGTGCTGTTCGTGGCCGGAGTTCCCTACTGGGCCGCGGCGTGTGCCGGGGCGGCGGTACTGCTCGCCGGGTTCGTGCTGCGCCGCCGAGCATCCCTGCGCTGGTCCCTGGTGCCGTTGCCCCTCGTCGTCACCACGCTGGGGCTCTTCCTCGTGGTCGAGGCCGCGGAGGTCCACGGGCTCTCCCGGGCGCTGCGCGACGCGGTCGGCTCCGACGGCGGCGGCCTGCTGGCACTGCTGCGCGTCTCGGGTGTCGGGGCGCTGTCGTCGAACCTGGTCAACAACCTGCCGGCGTACCTGGCGATCGAGCCCGCGGTCGCCGCGTCGCACGTACGTCTGCTCGCCCTGCTGGTGGGTACCAACCTCGGCCCGCTGCTGACCCTGTGGGGATCCCTCGCCACCCTGTTGTGGCGAGAGCGCTGCCGCACCCGCGACGTCCACGTCTCCTGGCGCCGCTTCGGCCTCGAGGGGATGGTCCTCGTGCCGCTCGTCCTGCTCGCCGCGACCGCCGCGCTCGCGGCCACCACCTGACCCTCAGCCGGGCGGATCAGGCGGGGGCGGGCGCGGCAGGGGCGGAGCCTGGCCGCGGAGTCAGGCGCGGAGTCAGGCCGGGGGACGGTGGTTGTACGTCCGCAGGGTGGCGTTGCCGTCCGGCCACCACGCCAGGCTGGTGATCGAGCCGGGTCCGAGCTCCATGCGGTGCACCGCCGCCAGCGGCGCGCCGAGCGCCTTCGCCACCAGCACCTTCACCGGTGTGACGTGGGTGACCGCGACGACCGTGCGGCCCGGGTGGGCCCGCAGCAGGCGGCCCAGGACGTCGTCCACGCGCGACGCGACCGACTCCAGAGACTCCCCACCCGGCGGCACGGCGTGGGTGGAACGCAGGAACGCCGCAAGCTCGGCCGGCCAGCGCTCGCGCACCTCGGCGAAGCTGAAGCCGTCCCACTCCCCGAAGCTGATCTCCCGCAGGTCGTCGTCCACCGCAACGGCGCTGACACCGAGGGCCTCGGCCACGATCGCCGCCGTCTCGCGGGTACGGGCCATCGGCGAGGTGACCACGACGGCTGGCGCGATACCCGCGTCCGCGAGCGCCCGCCCGACGGCGCCGGCCTGCGCCCGGCCCGGCCCGGTGAGCGAGGGATCGCTCCCGCCGAAGCCGCTGTAGCGCCGCTCGCCGGTCAGCGGCGTCTCCCCGTGCCGGACCAGGACGAGCTCCGTCGCCTCGCCCCGCGACGCCGGCGCGGCCGCGGCGGCCGGCGAACCACCGACGCGGCGACCGTCGAGGGCGTCGTTGACCAGCCGGTCGGCGTCAGCGTTGCGCTCACGCGGCACCCAGGTGTAGCTCACCCGTTCCGGGGGGAACGCGGCCAGCGCCTCCTTGGCGAGCACCTTCATGTCCGGGTGCTTGACCTGCCAGCGCCCGGACATCTGCTCGACGACGAGCTTGGAGTCCAGCAGGACCTCGACCTCGGCGGAGGGGTCGATCTCGCGAGCGGCGGCCAGCCCCGCGATGAGTCCGCGGTACTCGGCGACGTTGTTCGAGGCGACCCCGATCGTCTCTCCGCGCTCGGCGAGCACCGCACCGGTCGCCCCGTCCGTCACGACGGCGCCGTACGCGGCCGGGCCGGGGTTGCCGCGCGACCCGCCGTCGGCTTGGACGACGAGTCGTCGACGCGCGCCGGCGCTCACAGCCCCGAGTCGGCGGTCCGGACCAGGATGCGCCCGCACTCCTCGCAGCGCAGCACCTCGTCAGGGGCGGCCGCCCGGATCCGGTTGACGTCGGTCGTGTTGAGCTCGAGCCGGCAGCCCTGGCACCGGCGCTGCCGCAGCTCGGCCGCACCCACGCCCCCGCCGGTGGCACGCAGCTTCTCGTACAGGGCGAGCAGCGCCTCGGGTACGTCGGGGACGAGGGCCGACCGCTGGCCGGCGAGCTCGGCCGTCTCCGCGTCGATCGCCGCGAACTGGGCGTCCCTGCGCCCTCCGGCGGCCGCGAGGCTCTCCTCGACGGTGGCCCGCTGCGCGGCGAGGGACCCGAGCAATGCCTGGACGTCCTCGAGGCGCTGCATCACCTCGAGCTCGACCTCCTCGAGGTCTTGCTGCCGCTTGGCCAGGGACGCGATCTCGTGCTGGAGGTTCTCCAGCTCGCGGGGCGAGGAGACCTGCCCGACGTCGAGGCGCTGCTGGTCGCGGGAGGCCCGGGTGCGCACCTGCTCGACGTCCGCCTCGGCCTTGGCCAGCTCGCGGGAGACGTCGCTCTCCTCGGTCTCGGCGGCCACCGTGCGGTCGTGGAGCTCGGCCTGCTCGGCGCTGAGCTCGCGGATCTCGGCCAGCTCGGGCAGCGTCATCCGGCGGTGGGCCAGCTGGTCGAGGCGGGCGTCGAGCCGCTGCACCTCGAGCAGCCGCAGCTGGGCGGCCGGGTCGGCGTTCAGGGCTGGCTCCCTTCGAGCACCGTCCACGGAGAGGTCCGGACCGTGGACACGCGGGTCTCCACGCTAGCCGCCGGTCCGAGCGCGTCGCCGAGCAGGCGGGCGGCCTGCCCGAGCCAGGGGTGCTCGCTCGCCCAGTGGCCGACGTCGAGCAGCGCCGGCCCCTCGGCGGACATGGCGTCGAGGGCCGGGTGGTGGCGCAGGTCGGCAGTGACGTAGGCGTCCACCCCCGAGGAGCGGACCAGGTCGAGCTCGGAGTCCCCGGCCCCTCCCACGACGGCGACCCGGCGCACGGTTCGTTCAGGGGCGCCGGCGGCACGTACGCCCTCCGGTCCCACACCCAACGCCTGAGCCGCGCGACGAGCCAGCCCGGCCACCGTCGTCGCCTCGCGCAGCTCGCCCACCCGGCCGAGCCCGGTGGTTCCTGGCTCGGGGAGCGCGGCCACCACCGTGAAGGCGGGCTCCTCGTACGGGTGCGTCGCCCGCAGCGCGCGCACGACGTCCTCGTGCCGGTCCGCCGGCACGATCATCTGCACCAGGGCCTCGGGCACCTCCTCCACCGCACCGACCGACCCGATCGCGGGACGCGCGCCGGGCAGAGGGCGGAAGGTCCCGGTCCCGTCGGCGAAGAACGCGGCTCGCTCGTAGTCGCCGAGGCGGCCGGCGCCGGCTGCCGCGAGCGCCGACACGAGCCGGTCCCGTTCGTCGCGGGGCACGTACACGGTGAGCAGGTCCAGCGCCGCGCCCGGACCCGGGCGAAGCGGCTGCGTCGACTCCGGGTCGACGCCGAGCACCTCCGCGAGGGCGTCGCTCACCCCGGGTCGGGCCACGTCGGCATTGGTGTGGGCGACCAGCAGGGCGCACCCGCCGGAGACGAGACGGTGCACGAGGCGGCCTCGCCAGGTCGTCGCCGCCGCAGACGGGCGGGCGTGGAGGAACAGTGGATGGTGGGTGATGAGCAGCCCCGCGCCCCAGTCCAGTGCCTCGTCGACCACCGGTGCCGCCGGGTCCACCGCGAGCAGCACCCGCTCCACCACCGCGTCCGGGTCACCGCAGACGAGCCCGACCTGGTCCCATTCGGCCGCGTTGGCGGGGTCGTAGAGCGAGTCCATCGCCGCCGTCAGGTCGCGCAGCCGCACCGTCGCCATGGGCCCCGATCATGCCGGGTGGCGCACCACGACGGCGATCACGGTCAAGGTGCGCCTCACGACGGTCGATCAGGGCCTCATGAGCCTGACGGGGGACCTCGAACGGGCCCGTGCCACCCGGGTCGCGATCGAGGAGCTCATCGCCGAGCCGTCGCTGCTCGGCCCCGACTTCCAGCCGATCCGCCGGCTCTCCGACGACACCGTCGTGGGGCAGAAGGCGACCGGGCGCGGCCGGCCCGGTACCGAGGTCGGCGACACGCTCTCCCTGCTCGAGGGCGCCAACCGCCTGGGGCTCGCCGAGCGGCTGGACTGGGCCTGGCGCTGCCACACCTTCGACGTCGCCGTGGACGCCGGCATGGCCGTCGAGCTGCACCTGACGCCGGAGCCGGCGACGTACGCCGTCCCGTGCCCGCCACGCCTCGCGGTGTCCTTCGCTCGTGGTCGACGGGCCCTGACCGTCGTGGCCGAGCTGCACGACGACTCCTTCGCCGACCTCGCCAAGCTGCGCCGCGCGGTCGAGGAGATGCGCGGCTGGGGCTGGGGCCTCGCCGTCGACGACCTGGCCGACGACGAGGCCGTCACCTCGGCGCTGCCGTGGCTGCGCCCGGACTACGTCCAGGTGGACGTGAGCCGACCAGGCCGGGCCTCGTCCGACCGGACCCGCGCCTGGGTCGAGACCGGGCGCTCGGTCGGCGCGCGGGTGATGGCGATCGGCGTCGACGGCCCGCGCCAGCGGGCGGAGGCCGTCGCGCTCGACGCCGACTGCGCCCGTGGGCTCGCCCTGGGCGCCCCCAGCCCGTCACCCCAGTCCTGACCCGACGGTCACGAGCGGCCCCCGAGTCCGACGCGACAGCCGGGGCGTGGCCCGCCGAGTCAGCGGGCGAAGAAGTGCAGGCCCACCCAGGTCCATGCGGCGAGCACGCTGACCCGGCCCGACCGGGTTCGCATGACGCGGCTCAGGAGGAGCTCGAAGGACGGCAGCTTGGAGTCGGGTCGCCGGCTGACCACCTCGAGGGCCACCCCGGCGCCGACGATGACGAGGTAGCCGAGGATGGTGAGCTCACGCCACGTCATCGGCGACCTCCTCGCGAGGGCGGCCCGGCACCTGGCCGAGCACGTACCAGCCGATCACCAGCCACGCGAGCAGCGTCAGCGAGCGGCCGAGGTGGCTCGCGAGGACAGGGTCCATGAGATAGCTGACCGTCGGATGGGCGTCGCTGGAGACGGTGAACGACGGCTGGGCGAGCAGGGCGAACAGCTCCCAGAGGCCGAGGGCCACGAGCACGAGGCTCCACGTCCGCACGCCGCGCCGAGACGGCGCGTCGGGGACCGGCACCGGCCGTAGCGACCCGCGCCAACCGACCATGAGCACCGCGACCCCCGGCACGAGGATCGCGAAGGTGTCCGGCCAGGTGTAGCGGCCCCACGCCCCGGCGACCGCCGAATAGGCCACGGCCACGAGCAGCAGGCCGAGCCCCTGACGGCGGGTGAGGTGGCCGGACCCCGGCAGCAGGGCCACGCTCTCCGGCGCGTCGACTCCACGGACCGCGAGCACCGCGTCGCGTGCGACCAGCACGCTCACCGCGGTGAGCAGGATCGCATGCACCCAGTTGTCCGAGACCCCGTCGAAGAAGGCCGCGAGGACGAGGATCCAGACGGTGACGTCGGTGGCGACCGCGGCGAGGCCGACGCTGAGAGCCGGGTGCTCGGCCGCCGGGTCATGGTCAGGCACGGACAAGAGGCTCACCTCCCCGACGCGCCGGCGACCGGTGTCGCCGACTGCTCAAGGATGCGCCTTGTGGGTTGACGTTGTCGTCAGGCCGTGCGCAAGCACCGGCTTGACGACGTCGCCGGCCTACCAGGTGTCGAGCGCTCAGAACGGGTACGCCGGGGGCTCACGGCGGATCGTCACCCACTGGGTCTCGGTGAAGGCGTCGATGTTCGCCGCGGCGCCACCGAAGCGCGACCCGGTGCCCGACGCCCCGACGCCGCCGAAGGGGATGTTCGCCTCGTCGCTCACCGTCTGGTCGTTGATGTGCACGATGCCGCTGGGGATGCGCTCGGCGACCGCGAGGCCCTTCATGACGTCGCGGGTGACGATGCCCAGCGCCAGCCCGTACGGCGTGTCCGCGGCGAGCCGGATCGCCTCGTCGACGTCGCTGAAGCTGGTGACGGGGGCGACCGGGCCGAAGATCTCGTCGGCGAACGCGGGCGAGCTGGTGGGCACGTCGGCGAGCACGGTCGGGCGGTAGAAAAGGCGGTCGTACTCGGCACCGGCGGCGGCCTTCGCCCCCGCTTCGATGCTCGCGGTGACCAGACCGTGGATCTTGTTGCGCTGCCTCTCATCGATGACCGGCCCGAGCGCGACCTGCTCCGTCGCGGGGTTGCCCACCGGCAGGTGCGCGGCCTTGGCGGCGAGCTTGTCGACGTAGTCGTCGTAGAGCCGCTCGTGGACGATGTGGCGCCCGGTCGTCATGCAGATCTGGCCCTGGTGGAAGAACGAGCCCCACGCGGCCAGGGTGACCGCCTGGTCGACGTCGGCGTCGTCGAGGACGAGCAGCGCGGAGTTCCCGCCCAGCTCGAGGTGGGCGCGGGTGAGGTGCCGGCCGGCGAGCTCTCCGACCCGCCGCCCCGCTGCCGTGGACCCGGTGAAGGACACGACGCGCACCGACGGGTGCGCGATGAGCGCCTCGCCGACGTCGACCCCGCCCGGCAACATCTGCAGGACGCCGGGTGGCAGCCCCGCCTCCTCGAAGATGCGGGCGATGCTCACCCCGCCGGTCACCGCGGTCCGCGGGTCGGGCTTGAGGACGACCGCGTTGCCGAGCGCGAGGGCCGGCGCCACCGAGCGGATTCCGAGGATGACCGGCACGTTGAACGGCGAGATCACCGCGACCACACCCGCGGGCACGCGGCGGGCGAGGGACAGGCGCGGCTCCTCGCTCGGGATCAGCTCGCCGTACGCCCGGCTGGGCAGGGCCGCCGCCTCGTAGCACTCCTGCGCGGCCACGTGCAGCGAGAAGGCGGCCATCCCCGGGATGGCACCCACCTCACGGACGTTCCAGAAGGCGATGTCGTCCCCGTGCTCCTGCCAGAGGTCTCCCGCCTTGCGCAGGACCGCGGCGCGCGCCGGGTACGGCGTCGCGGCCCACGCCTCCTGCGCGGCGGCCGCGCTGGCCACCGCCTCGTCCACGTCGGCGACGGTCGGCTGGCCCATGCGCTCCAGCTCGTTGCCCGTCGCGGGCTCCACGACGGGGTACACCCCGCCGGTGGCGGGTCGCCACTCTCCGCCGAGGAAAACCTTGCCCGACCATGTCGCAGCGTCCATCAGACCCATGGAATCTCCTCACCGGCGCCGAGGTGGCCAGACCGTAGGAGGGCCTCGCCGTTCTAGTCAAGAGGACGACGTTCGGCTGGATGGAACGCCAGACCTCAGCAGGACGGTTGCGACGGGACCCTGTAGCCCATCCGCGAGGAGATCTCCATGACCGTGCGCCGAAGTGGCGCCTCCAGCCGGGCCACCACGGTCTCGACCGGGGCGTTCCACATCGAGAGGTGGACCGCGACGTTGGCCGCCGCCACGACGCTTCCCCGCCCGTCGCGGATGGGCGCCGCGACGGCATGCAGCCCCGGGGCGAGCTCCTCGTCGTTGACCGCGAAGCCCTGCTGGCGGACCCGCCGCAGCGCCGTGAGCAGCGCCTCCCTCGCGGTCAGGGTGTTCGGACCGCGCCGGGCCAGGTCGGTCCGCTCGAGCAGGTCGCGGAGCCGGTCGGCGGGCTGGTGCGCGAGGAGGACCTTGCCCAGGGCCGTGCAGTACGCCGGCAGCCGCGAGCCGACGTGCAGGTCGAGGTGGATGCCGAGCTGACCCTCGCGGACGCTTCGCCGCCGGTCGACGTACACGATGTCGGTGCCGTCGAGAACGGCCATCGAGACGGTGAAGCCGGTCTCATCGGAGAGCGCCTGCAGCGAACGCCCCGCGACCCGGGTGATCTCCATGGCGTTGATCGCGGCGAAGCCGAGGTCGACGACGCGCGGGCCGAGGCGGTACTTGCGGGTCTCCGGGTCCTGCTGCAGGAAGCCGAGCGAGGTGAGCGTTGCCACGTAGCGGTGGGTCGTGGACTTGTTCAGCTCCACCGCGCGCGAGAGGTCGGCGATCCCGAGCAGGGCACGGGTCTCGCTGAAGGTCATGAGGATGCCCAGGCCTCGCTCGAGCGAGCGCGACTGCGCCGGGTCCCGCTCGCCGTGCGCGTTCTCGAGCGGTTCCCGCTCGCCGTGCGCATTCTCGAGAGCCACGTCCCGAATAGTAGAACGGTTGCTTGACCCCTCAGGAGGCCCTCTCTACCGTGCGCGACCACCGGTCGTCAGAGCCGGTCGCCCAGCTCCGGAGGTCAGACGTGGACGTCCAGCCCGAGCCCGAGCCCACCCCCGCGGACCCCAGCCGCCGCACGTTCCTCCAGGTGACCGGCCTCGGGGCCGCCGGCCTGGCCCTCTCCCCCCTCCTTGCCGCGTGCCGGAGCAGCTCCAGCGGCGGCGGCGGGGGCAGCAGCCCCGCCGCGTCCGCCGCGGGCAGCGCGGCCGCCTCGACGGCCACCGCCGGGACGATCAAGATCGGTTTCGTCAGCCCCCGCACCGGTCCCGCCGCGGGCTTCGGCGAGCCTGACGGCTACGTCCTCGGGCTGGCCCGACAGGCCTTCGCGTCGGGCGTCGAGGTGGGCGGCAAGCGCTACGCCGTCGAGATCATCGACAAGGACGGACAGTCCAACCCGCAGCGCGGGGCGCAGGTGGCCAACGACCTCATCCACGGCAGCAACGTCGACGTGATGCTCACGACGTCGACGCCGGAGACGGTCAACCCGGTCTCAGACGCCTGCGAGGCCGCCGGGGTGCCCTGCATCTCGACGGTCGTCCCGTGGGAGGCGTGGTACTTCGGTCGCGGCGCCAAGCCCGGCAAGCCCTCGCCCTTCAAGTACACCTACCACTTCTGCTTCGGCGTGCAGCAGTTCGCCAACGCCTACACGACGATGTGGCCACAGGTCCCGACCAACAAGAAGGTCGGCGTCATGTGGCCCAACGACGCGGACGGCAACGCGATTCGCGCCTCGCTCGGCCCCCTGCTGAAGAAGGCTGGCTACACGATCGTCGACCCGGGCGCCTATGCCGACGGCACCAACGACTACTCCTCGCAGATCGCGCTGTTCAAGAAGACCGACTGCCAGATCTTCAACACCTTCCCCATCCCGCCGGACTTCGCCACCTTCTGGCACCAGGCCGCCCAGCAGGGCTACAAGCCGAAGATCGCCCAGATCGCGAAGACTGGGCTGTTCCCCTCGCAGGTGACCTCGCTCGGCACGATCGGCCAGAACCTGGCGAGCGCGGAGTACTGGGGACCCACGTGGCCCTACACCTCCACGCTCACCAACGTCAGCTCCGCCAACCTGGCCTCCGGCTACGAGTCCGCCTCGGGCAAGCAGTGGAACATGCAGCTCGGCCCGAGCCTCGCCCTCTTCGACGTGGCCAATGCGGTCCTCAAGGGCGTCCAGGACCCAAAGGACAAGCAGGCGGTGGCCGCGGCGATGGCCACCCTCAGCGTGGACACGGTGATCGGGAAGCTGCAGTGGGGCAAGGGACCGGTCGCGAACGTCGTGGCCACGCCGATCATCGGCGGTCAGTGGGTGAAGGCGACAAGCGGGAAGTTCCCGCTGGACTTCGTCGTCTGCGAGAACTCCAACGACCCGAACGTGCCCGTGGCGGCCAAGCTGCAGCCATACTCGTGAGTCCCCGCTCCACCGCGACGGAGGTGCGATGAGCGGCACGAGCACCGAGGTCGTGCCCGTGCTGGAGGGCTCGGGGCTGGTCAAGCGGTACGGCGACCTCGTCGTGCTCGACCACGTCGACTTCCGCGTGGCCGCCGGGGAGGCGGTGGGCATCGTCGGTCCCAACGGGGCCGGCAAGACCACCCTCCTCGGCGTGCTCGCGGGGTCGGTCACCCCGAGCGCCGGCTCGGTCCGCCTCGGCGGTGAGGAGGTCAGCAAGCTCCGGCCTGCGATGCGCTGCCGGCGAGGCATCGGCCGGGCGTTCCAGATCCCGCGCCCTTTCACGGGCATGACGGTGCTCGAGAACGTCCTCGTGGGCGCATCGGCCGGCGGCCGCCTCGCCCGCGGGGACCTCTATCGACGCTCGATCGAGGTCCTCGAGCTGTGCGGCCTCGCCGAGCTGGCCAACCGTCGTGCGGCCAGCCTCGGCCTGCTGCACCGCAAGCGCCTCGAGGTCGCCCGTTCGCTCGCCACCTCTCCGACCGTGCTCCTGCTCGACGAGATCGGCGGCGGGCTCACCGACGCGGAGACCGAGGACCTCGTCCGGCTGATCCGCTCGCTGCGCGACGGCGGGGTGGCCGTCGTGTGGATCGAGCACATCGTCCATGTCCTGCTCCAGGTCGTGGATCGGCTGCTGTGCATGGACGCCGGCCGAGTCATCGCCGACGGCGAGCCCCGCGAGGTGCTGAGCAACGCGGCGGTCATCGACGCCTACCTGGGCAGGGCGTAGTGAGCCTTCTGCAGGTCGAGGATCTCGAGGCCGGTTACGGGCTGCTCAAGGCGGTGCGCGGCATCTCCTTCTCCGTGGAAGAGGGCGAACGGATCGCGCTCGTCGGAGCCAACGGCGCGGGGAAGACGACGCTGCTGCGCTGCCTGGCCGGCGCCCACCAGCCGAGCGCGGGGAGGGTCAGCTTCGACGGTGCCGACGTCACGAGCGCGCCGGCGTACAAGCGGGTCGCTTCCGGCGTGGCGATGGTCCCCGAGGGGCGTCGCCTGTTCCAGGCGCTGACCGTCCGGGAGAACCTCCAGGTGGCGGCGGAGAACGGGCGCCCCGGCCCGTGGGACGTGGCCAGGGTGACCGAGGCCTTCCCGATGCTCGAGCCGCTGCTGGACCGGCGGGCGAGCACGCTGTCCGGCGGCCAGCAGCAGGCGGCCGCCATCGCGCGGTCGCTGATGACCAACCCGCGGCTGCTGCTCCTCGACGAGGTTTCCCTGGGGCTCTCGCCCGTCGCGGTCCAGAGCGTCTACGACTCCCTCGAGGGGCTGGACCGATCCCGGGCCACCCTGATCCTCGTCGAGCAGGACCTCACCCGGGCCCTCGCCTTCGCGGACCGTGTCCTCTGCATGCTCGAGGGCCGGGTCGTCCTCGAGGGCGCCGCGAACTCGCTCACCCGCGAGCAGGTCACCCAGGCCTACTTCGGCCTCAGGCAGGCGGCAGGCGGCTCATGACCTGGGCCAACCTCATCGTCCAGGGCGTCATGCTCGGCGGCATCTACGCACTGCTCGCCTGTGGACTGAGCCTGCTGTTCGGCGTCATGCGCATCATCAACCTGGCACACGGCGACATCGCCGTGCTCGGCTCCTATCTGGTCTACGTCGTCTGCGACCACCTGGGTTGGTCGCCGTTCCTCGCCCTGGTCATCGCCCTGCCAGTGATGTTGGTCCTCGGTTATCTGCTCCAGCTGGGGATCCTCGACCGGAGCCTGCGCGGCGGGCAGCTCGTCCCGCTGCTGACCACGTTCGGGCTGGCCATCGTCATCCAGAACCTGCTCCTGCAGGTGTTCTCACCGGACGTGCACTCGCTGGCGCCGTACGCGCCGTGGATCTCCACGGCGAGCTGGAACGTGACCAGCCAGATCTCGGTCCCCCTCATCGGCGTCCTCGGCCTGGTCGCGGCGGTCGCCGTGCTGGGCGGCCTGCAGGCGTTCCTGCACCGCACCCCGCTCGGACGCGCGATGCGCGCGACGGCGCAGGACGCCGACACGGCGGCTCTCGTCGGCATCCACCCCAAGGCGGTGTACGCCCGCGCGACCGCGATCGCCGTGGCGACAGCCACCCTCGCCGGCACGTTCCTGGCGATCCGGGCGACCTTCGACCCCTCCAGCGGCTCGACCCAGCTCATCTTCGCCTTCGAGGCCGTGGTCATCGGTGGCCTGGGCTCGCTGTGGGGGACGCTGTGGGGAGGCATCGCCTTGGGCGTCGCGCAGGCGATCGGAGGGCACATCGACCCGCAGTACGCGATCCTCGCGGGCCACATCCTGTTCCTCGCCGTCCTCGCCAGCCCGCGGGGACGCGTGATCGCCCACGGGGTGGCAGCGTGAGTGCCGGCGCCGAGGTGAACGCTGCCCCCGACCGGCCGCGGTACCGCGTCCAGCGCTGGTCCCGCTCGTCGCTGACGTCCCTGGGGTTCGTGCTCGTCGGCCTCGTGCTCCTCGTCAGCGTCCCGATCACCTTGAACGACAACGCGGTCGAGCAGTTCACCTCGTTGCTGCTGTTCGTCATCCTCGCCGGCATGTGGAACGCGCTGGCCGGCTACGGGGGCCTGGTCTCGGTGGGCCAGCAGGGGTTCATCGGCATCGGCGCCTACGCCACGATCTGGCTCACCCAGCACGGGGTTCAGCCCTACCTGGCCATGGTCCTCGCCGCGGGGGTCGCCGCCGCGCTGTCCCTGCCCATCTCCGCGCTCGTCCTCCAGCTGCGCGGCGGCCAGTTCGCGATCGGGACCTGGGTGGTGGCCGCCGTCCTGGGCATCCTGGTGACCCTCGACTCGAGCCTGGGGGGCGGCACCGGTACGTCGTTGACGGCGCTCAACGGCTACGGCCAGTCGACGCGACTGCGCTACACCTACTGGCTCACCCTCGCGTTCACGATCGTCGTCTTCGGCCTGTCGTGGTGGCTGCTGCGCAGCAGGTTCGGCGCCGCCCTGCAGGCGATCCGCGACGACGAGGAGGCCGCGGCCTCCGTCGGGGTCAGAGTGCTTCCGCTGAAGCTCGTCCTCTTCGTCCTCGCCGCCTTCGGCTGCGGTGCGGCCGGCGCGATGATCCTGGCCAACACGCTGTTCATCCAGCCGCAGTCGATCTTCGGCGTGCAGTGGACCGCGTACATGATCTTCATGGTGCTGGTCGGCGGTCTCGGCACCTTCGAGGGCCCGATCCTCGGCGCGGTGATCTACTTCGGCCTTCAGTACTACTTCGCCGACCAGGGCGCGTGGTACTTCGTCGGTCTCGGTGTCGTCGCGATCCTCTTCGCGCTGCTGCTGCCCCGCGGCCTCTGGAGCCTGGTCGAGGAGCGCACGCAGGTGCGACTGCTGCCGGTGGGCTACCGTCTGACCCGGGAGGGCTCGGGGCGGCGACGGGCCGGCTGAGCCGACCGACGCGGGCGCCGGCTGAACTCACGCGTCCCGGGGTTGCCCGGGGTCGACGAGATCGAGGAGGTGTCCGTGACGCAGCCGCGAACGGTCGACACCTCGCCGCGACTGGGCATGTACGTCGGTGGCCGCTGGTCCTTCGGTGAGAACGGCCGCGTCTACGACGACCACAACCCCTGGACCGGGGGCGTGGTCGCCGAGGTCGCCGCTGGCGGTGCCGGGGACGCGGTGGCGGCCGTGCGCAGCGCCCACGAGGCGTTTCGCACGTGGGCGCACACGCCCCCAGCGCTGAGGCAGGAGATCTTCCTCAAGGCCGCGACGATCCTCATGGACCGGCGCAGCGAGATCCTGGGCTGGCTGGCGGCCGAGACCGGTTGCGGCAGCGACTTCGGCGCCATCCAGCTCGACTTCGCGCAGTCCCTGCTGCGACAAGCGGCCGGGGCGCCGTACGCGGCGATCGGCCAGGTCATGCCCTCGGACCTGGACGGCTCGGTCGCGATGGCCGTACGCCGTCCCGTCGGGGTCGTCGCCGCCATCGCACCGTGGAACGCGGCCCTCATCCTGTCCGGACGCGCGATCGCCGCTCCCCTCGTGCTCGGCAACACAGTGGTTCTGAAGCCTTCCGAGGAGTCGCCGTACTCCGGCGGGCTGGTCTGGGCGGAGATCTTCGAGGAGGCCGGCCTGCCGCCGGGCGTGCTCAACGTGGTGACCCACGCCCCCGGCGACGCAGGCGCCATCGGCGCGGAGCTCGTCGCGCACCCGTGGGTGCGACGGATCAACTTCACCGGTTCGACAGCGACCGGGCGACGGCTCGCCGAGGCGGCCGGGCGGCACCTCAAGCGGATGGTGCTGGAGCTGGGCGGGCAGAACCCGTTCATCATCCTGGCCGACGCCGACCTCGACTACGCCGTCGACGCGGCGGCGTACGGCGCGTTCCTCCACCAGGGGCAGATCTGCATGTGCGCGCGGCGCATCTTCGTCGAGCGGGCGATCGCCGATGAGTTCATCGAGCGCTTCGCCGCGAAGACGAGCAGCCTCGCGTACGGCGACCCCGGCGATCCCGACACGGTGATCGGGCCGCTCATCAACGAGTACGCGCTGTCCACGGTGTCGCGACGTGTCGACGAGGCGGTGGCGGCCGGCGCGAAGGTCCTCGCGGGCGGTGCCGCCGTCGGGCCGTGCTACCCGGCGACCTTGG
>DATJPE010000055.1 GCA_035506535.1 Actinomycetes bacterium
ACAGCGCCGCGAGCCCCATTGCCGCCCCACGGGAGAGCGCGAGGCGCCCCGAGCGCACGGTCGCCGGGACGTGGTCGGCGAGCGCGGCGCGCAGCTCCTCCAGCGCCGCCACCGCACCCTCCTCGTCCTCGACTGGTTGCGCGGGGCCTTCGTCCGGCGCCGCCGACGGGGTCAGCGCCGCCATCCGCTGGCGCGCCCGCAGCGCGGTCTCCGGGGTGACACGGGCGCGCCTGATCCGCACCGAAGCGACGTTAGGCAGCGCGCCCGACTGCGTCGGGGGTGCACCGCCCGGCTTGTGGACGCCTCGGGCCGGGACCGCGTCTGTGGACGGCCTAGCGGGGGGAGATGATCACGCCGAGCATTCCCGGCCCGACGTGGGTGCCCACGACCGCGCCCACCTCCTGCACCTGGCAGGCCACGATTCGCGGTACGCGCTGCCGCAGCCGCTCGGCCAGCGTCTGAGCCCGCGCCTCGGTCTGCAGGTGGAGCACGGCGACGTCGACCTCCTGGTCGCCGGCGCGCTCGACAGCGAGCTCCTCGAGACGCGCGATGGCCCGCGAGGACGTACGCACCTTCTCCAGCGGCTCGATCGACCCGTCCTCGATCTGCAGCAGCGGCTTGACCGACAACGCGGCCCCCAGCCGAGCGGTGGCCGGCCCGATCCGGCCGCCGCGGCGCAGGTACTCCAGGGTGTCGACGTAGAACAGCGAGGACGACGTCGCGCAGCGCGCGCGGACGACACGGGCCACCGCGTCGGCGTCGCACCCCGACTCGGCGGCTTCCGCGCCCGCGATCGCCGCGAAGCCCATCGCCATCGCGATCAGGCGGGAGTCGACGACGGTGACCGGGATCGGCGCGTCCCGCGCGGCGACCTCCGCCGAGCCCACCGTCCCACTGAGCTTCGAGGACAGGTGCACCGACACGACCGACGTCGCACCGCGGTCGGCCAGCGTCGCGTACGTCTGCGCGAAGACCTCCGGGCTGGGGCGCGACGTCGTCACCGGTCGCCACTCCCGCAGGGCTTCCACGACCTGCGCCGGCGAGACGTCGACGCCTTCGGAGTAGACCTGCCCGGCGATGACCACCTGGACCGGCACCACCTCGATCCCGTGACGGGACGCCAGATCTCCGGGCAGGTAGGCCGTGGAGTCGGTGACGACCGCTACCCGTTCCGGCATGCGCCGAACGCTAGCCCACGGCCACACCTCGGCGTCGCCGCCGAGAACCGGTCAGCAGGAGCAGGACGCCGGCGAGCAGGGCGCCGATCCCGACCCAGAGGGTGTCGGCCACGCCGGTGGCTCCGGTGTGCGGCAGGGTGCCGGGTCCGCTGACCTCGGGATAGACGATCGTGATGGTGGCGACCACCGCGTTGCCCGCGCTGTCCTCGACGGTGTAGCGCACCGGGGTCGGATCAGCCGTGAAGCCGCTCTCGGGCGTGAACGTCACGGTGCCGCCGGCGCCGACGGTCCAGGTCCCCTCCCCCGACACCACCAGTGTCGTGACGTGCTTGCCGGTGGCCGGGTCGATGAGCCGCAGGGTGTCGAGACGCCACGTCGCGCCGGTGCTCGGCGTGTCGTTGTCGGTCGGGTGGAGGCTCACCGGCTGACCGGTCTGCCCGTGCCGCAGGTCATCGGTCGCACTCGCCGGTACGGGCGCCGCGGGCACGGTGACCGTGACCGTCGCCGTCGCGGTCTGCCCCGAGGAGTCGGTGACGGTGTAGGTGAACGTGGTGGTGCCGCTGAAGCCGGCCGGCGGGGTGTACACCGCCTTCCCACCGACGATCTTCACCGTCCCCTGTCCCTTCGGCGGCTGGGTGACCGTGGTCAGGGTCAGCCCGGACCCGTGGTCGTTCGCGACCACGTCGATCGTGACCGGTGTGGCGGGCGGCGTGGTCGCCGAGTCGTCGACCGCCGTCGGCGTCACGGTCAGGTGGACGGTGGCCGTGGACGTGGCGCCCAGCGCATCGACGATCGTGTAGGTGAAGGAGTCCGGCCCGGAGTAGTCCGTGTCGGGGGTGTAGGTGTAGCTGCCGTCGGCGTGGACGGTGACGCTGCCGCGGGCCGGCGCGGTGTTCGACTGCACCGTGAGGCCGGACCCGGAGTCGTTGGACAGCACGCCCGGGGCAGGCACCGTCAAGGGCGTGTTGACCGGGGTCGTGCCGTGGTCGTCGACCGCGACAGGTGCGCCGGGCGGCGCGACCGTGACGGTCACCGTGGCGGTGGACGTCTGGCCCGAGGAGTCGGTGACGGTGTAGGTGAACGTCGTCGTGCCGACGTACCCGCTCGGCGGGGTGTAGACCGGCTTGCCGGCCACGATGGCGACGCTGCCGGTACCCGGCGCCGGCTGGGTCACCGACGTCACCGTCAGGCCGGTCCCGTGGTCGTTCGCGGTCACATCGACCGTGACCGGGGTCTGGAAGGGCGCCGTGACCGCGTCGTCCACCGCCACCGGCGTCACCGTGAGCGAGACGGTCGCGGTGTCGGTCTGCCCGGCGTCGTCGGTGATCGTGTACGTGAAGGAGTCCGGCCCGGAGTAGTTCGGGTCGGGGGTGTAGGTGTAGCTGCCGTCGGCGTTCACCGTCACGGTCCCGTGGGCCGGGGAGGTGTGCGACGTCACCGTGATGTTCTCGCCCGTGTCGTTGCCGAGGACGCCGGGGGCCGTGACGACCAGCGGGGTGTTGACCTGGGTCGTGCCGGAGTCGTTCACGGCCACCGGCGGGTTGGGCAGGATGTTGACCGCAGCCTGGTCGTCGACGCTCGGGAAGTACGTCCAGGTGTCGAGCCCTTTGACGTCTCCGAACGAGCCCGTGCACGAGGTGTTCGTGTTGCCGCCGGTGTTCTGGCCGTACGCGCGCTGCGAGCCGCTGCTGTCGTAGCCCGTGGTCGGGTCAGCGTGGTCGATCGTCGGCGGGTTGATGCCGCAGAGCACGCTGCCGGGCGTCCCGACGTCGACACCGCTCGAGGTGCGGTAGCCGCGGTCGTCGTAGAAGGCGGTCGTGCAGCTGGAGTTCCCGAACGGGCACACGCCGCCGGGGGCGTTGAGCAAGGTGATGGTCGGGCCGCCGAGGGTGCTGTTCTCGGAGTCCAGCTGCGGGATGTGGTACTCACCGACGTGCAGCGAGCCGTGCACCGGATAGTTCAGACCGACCGGGAACGGCGTGCCGACGTTGTCGTTGCCGTCCCAGGTGACGGTGTGCGACCCGGCTCCGACGTACCCGCGCAGCACCCGGTTGGTGGGCAGGCCTGGGTCGAAGTTGGTGCCGTCACGCGAGATGACCAGCTCGTAGGTGCCTGCCTCATTGGTGCTGAAGGTGAAGGTGCCCCCGCCACCGACCGTGCTGTTGTTGCCGGTCAGGTCCCCGTTGAAGTTCAGCAGCGTGAACGTCGGCGTTGTCGGGGCCAGCGGGATGCCGATCGCGGCGATGGTCGCGTTGGAGAGCGGCTGGAACGACAGCGGGTACTGCGGCGCGCTGAGGTGGACCCCGCCCGCGAGCGTCGTCATCTGGCCGCCCCCGCTGGTGCCGAGGACGTCGTGGTCGAGCGGGGTGACACCGTCGGAGTCCAGGAAGCCGGTACGGCTGCCGTACAGGACGTAGCCGTTGGGGTCCATGCCGCGCGTGTCCGTCTTGTAGCGGAACCCATCGGTCGTCACGACGTAGACGGTCTGGTTGATCGGCAGCCCGTTGCCCCCGGTGAACGCCGCGAGGGCATACGTGAACAGGCGGCCGTTGATGTCGGCGGTGCTGGTGTCCGATGAGCGGACGGTCAGGTCCCATGCCGCGACCGACGTGCCCTGCGCGGCGTTGAAGTCGTTGGCCGAGGTGAGGTTGACGTCGGCGGCCACGGTCCCGTCCGTGCTGCCACCGTCGCCATCCGGCCCGTAGAAGACGACGTTGTAGATGCCCGTGGTCGGCGCGGTGTAGTGGCAGGGCACGTACCCGGTCGGGTTGCCGCCGCCGGTCACCGCCTGCGGCCCGGCCAGCTCCTCGGCGCGGCTGGTGATCCGACCCTGGGCTGCGATGCCCGAGGAGGTGCGCTGGTCGCTGCACCTGAACCCGTTGGTGCCGGTCGTCACGGCCGGCAGCGGTTGGGCGTTCGGGTCGGTGACGACACCGGGGTCGTAGACGAGGATGTCCCCGCTGCCGACACCGACCGCGCTGGAGCCCATCTCGAGGACCTCGCCGGCCGTCGCGTAGACGTAGAACAGCGTCCGCCGGTTGATGTGGGTGTCGGACGGCGGCCCGTAGACGTTCGTGCGCCACTCGATGTTGGCCCGGCAGGTGCCGCCCGCCGCGTTGGTCGCGCACGTGGCATTGGTCGGGTACAGGTCCGCGCTGCCCTCGGCGAAGGCCGCGGACGCCGGGACGGCCGCCAGCACAGCGGCCACCACGACGGCGACCGACAGACGTCGTCTCAGCCTCATCAAGCGCTCCCGTCCACGAGTCAGGCGGGTACCACGTTGACCAGTCGAGGCGCGCGGACGATCACCGTGCGCACCTCGCGGCCTCCCAGCGCCCGCCGCACGGCCTCCGAGGCTAGCGCGCGGGTCCGCAGCTCCTCGTCACCGACGTCGGGTACGACGTCGAGCCGGTCCCGGACCTTGCCGTCCACCTGGACGACGCAGACCACGCTCTCCTGGACCAGCAGCGCGGGGTCGACCGACGGCCAGGGGGCCAGCGCCACGCTGGGGGCGTGGCCGAGCTGCTCCCACATCTCCTCGGCGGTGTACGGCGTCACCAGCGACAGCAGCACGGCCACCGCCTCCACCGCCTCGCGGACCGCCGGGTCCGCCGGTCCTGGTCCGGTGTCCAGCGCCTTGCGGGTCGCGTTGACCAGCTCCATCACCCGGGCGACCGCCACGTTGAAGCGGAAGGTCTCCACCGCGACGGCGGCGTCATGGACCGTGCGGTGCGTGATCCGGCGCAGCGCGACGTCGCCGGTCGCCGGGTCGGCTCCGGGGGCCGAGGTGACGTCGCGCGCCAGACGCAGCGCGCGCCCCAGGAAGCGGGACGACCCCTCGGCCGAGACGTCCGCCCAGTCGATGTCGTCCTCCGGGGGGCCGGCGAAGACCATCGTGAGACGGATCGCGTCCACCCCATGGCGGGCGAGCTCGTCGGACAGGCGTACCAGGTTGCCGCGCGACTTGCTCATGGCCGAGCCGTCCATGATGACCAGGCCCTGGTTCAGCAGCGCGGAGAACGGCTCGTCGAAGTCGACCATGTCGAGGTCCTTGAGCACCTTGGTGAAGAACCTCGCGTACATCAGGTGCAGGATCGCGTGCGTCACTCCCCCGACGTACTGCGCGACCGGCAGCCACTGGGCGACCAGGTCGCGGTCGAACGCTACGTCGTCACGGTGCGGGGAGACGTAGCGCAGGAAGTACCACGAGGAGTCCACGAAGGTGTCCATCGTGTCGGTGTCCCGCTTGGCGGCTCCGCCGCACGACGGGCAGGCGACCTTGACCCAGTCGGTCGCCGCGCCCAGCGGCGAGGTCCCCTTGGGGGACAGGTCGAGGCCGGCGGTGTCGGGCAGACGGACCGGCAGGTCCTCGTCGGGGACCGGGACCTCGCCGCAGCCCGGGCAGTGGATGATCGGGATCGGGGTTCCCCAGAAGCGCTGGCGGGAGATGAGCCAGTCGCGGAGCCGGTAGTTGACCGCCGCCTTGCCGGTCCCCCGCTCCTGAAGGATCTCGATGATGCGCTCGATGGCCTCGGCCTTGCGCAGTCCGTCCAGCGGTCCGCTGTTCACCAGAACGCCGTCCCCCGGGGTCGCCACCCCTGTCTGCGCGGGGTCGGCGAGCCCGTCGCCGGTGTCGACGACCACCCGCACGGGCAGGCCGAAGGCGCGGGCGAAGTCGAGGTCGCGCTGGTCGTGCGCAGGCACCGCCATGATGGCGCCGGTGCCGTAGTCGGCGAGCACGTAGTCGGCGGCCCACACCGGCAGCCGCTCGCCGTTGACCGGGTTGACCGCGTAGCGCTCGAGGAAGACCCCGGTCTTCGGTCGGTCGGTGGCCAGCCGCTCGATCTCGGTGGTGGCCTTGACGCGCTCCAGGTAGTCACGGAACTGCGCCTCGGCGGTGGTGCCGGCCGCCAGCTCGGCGGCCAGGTCCGAGTCGGCGGCGACGACGAAGAAGGTGGCGCCGAAGAGGGTGTCCGGCCGCGTCGTGTACACCGTCACCGGCTCGTCGCGGCCCTCGATCACGAAGTCGACGTCGGCGCCGGTCGAGCGGCCGATCCAGTTGCGCTGCATGGTGAGAACCCGCTCGGGCCAGTGGCCCTCGAGCTCGGCCATGTCGTCGAGCAGCCGGTCCGCGTAGTCGGTGATCCGGAAGTACCACTGGGTGAGCTTCTTCTTCGTGACCAGCTCGCCGCAGCGCTCGCAGCGGCCGCCGACGACCTGCTCGTTCGCGAGCACCGTCTGGTCGTTGGGGCACCAGTTGACGTTGGACGCCTTGCGGTAGGCCAGTCCGCGCTCGAAGAAGCGCAGGAACAGCCACTGGTTCCACTCGTAGTACTCGGGGTCGCAGGTGTTGAGCACCCGGTCCCAGTCGAAGGAGCAGGCGTAGCGGCGCATCGACGCCTTCTGCGTCGCGATGTTCTCGTAGGTCCACGTGCGCGGGTCCGCGCCACGCTTGATCGCCGCGTTCTCGGCGGGGAGGCCGAAGGCGTCCCAGCCGATCGGATGCAGGACGTTGTAGCCCCGGTGAACCCAGTAGCGAGCGATGACGTCGCCGAGCGCGTACGCCTCCGCGTGGCCCATGTGCAGGTCGCCGGACGGGTACGGGAACATGTCGAGCACGTACATCTTGGGCCGCTCGTCGTCAGGGCGGCCGCTGCGGAACGGGGCGAGCTCGTCCCACACCGCCAGCCACTTGTCCTGCATCCGGTGCACGTCCTGGACGTCGTGCTCGCTCGCCCCGATCTCACCCTGCGCCTGCGTCATGCCTGTCTCGTCCCTGTCGTCGGTCCGACCTCACCATAGCCAGCGGCCGGAGGGACGCCCGCCTCGTCCAGCAGCTCGCGGTAGGTCTCGTCCACCGTCCGCACGATGGCCGACCAGTCTCGCTCCTTCAGCACCCAGGAGCGCGCCTGTGAGCCCAGCCGCGCGCGCAGCGTCGTGTCGCCGATGAGGCGTTCGAGCTGGGCGACATAGGAGTCCACGTCCCCTTTGCGGAAGGTCAGCCCGGTCACCTCGTCCTCGACGATCTCGGTGAGCGCCGCGACGTCCGAGACGAGCATCGCCTTCTCCATGGCCATCGCTTCGAACGGCTTCATCGGCGAGACCAGTTCGCAGATCGGCAACGGCAGCCGAGGGATCGTCGAGACGTCCAGCAGCGAGTAGTAGGCGTTGACGTCGTGGTGCGGGACCCGGCCGGTGAACGTCACGACGTCGGACGTGCCGAGCTCCACGTCGAGGTCCTTCAGGGTGGCCATGTTCGTGCCGTCGCCGACGATGAGGACATGGAAGTCGCGGCGACGGGACTTCAGCCGCGCGGCGGCCCGCAGCAGCAGGTCGATGCCCTCGTAGTAGATGAGCGAGCCGATGTAGCCGATGACGACCTTGTCGCGCACCCCGAGCTGGGCCTCGAGGTCACTGTCGCGATCGACCGGACGGAAGTCTTCGGCGTGCACGCCGTTCGGCAGCACGCGCATGTGGCCCTGGGGTACGCCGTGCCGCTCGAGCTCCTCGCGGATGGCCCGGGTGATGACGAACGCCCGGTCGACGCGACAGACCGCCTCCACCTCCTGCTGGACGAGGTAGCGGTAGCGCTCGGTGCCCTCGAACGACGGGCGCTGCGAGGCGCGGCCGAGGTACTCCAGCCCGCGCACCTCGTACACGACCGGGACGCCGAGCCGGCGAGCCGCCCGCTCCGCGGCGTGGCCGAGCGGATAGAACCCGCCGGAGTGGAGGAGGACGGCCCCGCGCCGGCGGGCGTAGTCCTCGAGTCGCGTCGCGAAGCGCTCCGTGTAGGCCTCGAACGGGTGCGCGGGGTAGCGGCGCGACCCAGGGTCGAGCAAGCGGTGGTAGGTCATCTCGTCGACGACGTCGTCCGCGGGTGCCACGCGAGGGTCGTCGGGATCCCATCGGTCGTACGGGTAGCCGTAGCGCGACGCGACCGCGACGTCCCAGCCGAGCTGGGCCAATCCGGTGACGATCCCGTGCGTGCGCGTGGCGTACCCGCCGTTGTTCCACGGCCGGGTGTTGTGCGCGAGGTAGACGACCGATCCCGCCCTGGTCTCGTGCGTGACATCGGCCGCCCCGAGCGTCAGCGGCAACGGGTGACCGAGCAGGGCGAGCTCGTCCGCGCTGGCGGCCAGGATCTCCCGCGCCTCCTCGTCGTCGGGGCGGTGCCCCAGCCGTCGCTGGGCCAGCGTCACCGACAGGGTCAGGTCGCCGACATTGCGCGCCCGGCGGGCGGTACGCGCGTTCGCGAGGGCGAAGCGCCCCGAGCCGCCGAGGATCGGCGTCGCGTCCAGGCGCCGGAACGCCCACCGCTTGCCCGTGCGGACGTGGCGCAGCGCCCGGCTGCGCGCCCGCTGGATCCGGTCAGACATCGACGTGCGCCGACGGGTCGCCGTAGAAGCACAGCCTCGCGTCGCGGGTCAGGATGATCTCCAGGTCACTCACCGGCCAGGTGTGGCTCGAGGGGTCGGCCCGGCGGACGCTGACGTAGTTGAAGCGATCCGCCGAGTACACCCGGACCCCCTGCGCCCCGACCTTGTCGAGGAAGGTCGTGTCCACGGCCCGCGGCACGTCCTCGAAGCGTGCCTGGCGCGCCAGGTCGCCGTCCATCAGCATCGACCCGCCCTGCACCAGTCGCACGTAGCGGTTCTCGTGCTCGGCGCCCCGCAGCAGGACCGCGCCGGACGCGGTCAGGTGGACGTAGTGCGCGAGCTTGCCGACGACCCCGGCGTCGGTGTAGTCGAACGCGTGGACCAGGTCGGTCAGGTACGCCCGCCCATAGAGGTTGTCGTCGTCCATCTTCGCGATGAGCTCCCCGTCGGCCGCGTCCACGCCGAGGTTCATGCAGGCCCCCAGCGTCAGCTCGGCGGGCGCCGACACGACGACGAGCTCGTCGATACCGGCGTCCTTGGCGCGAGCCGCGAGGCTGGCCTCCTCCTCGATGCCGTGCAGCACGAGGACCAGCTGCACGGCCGGATGGTCCTGGCGGCCCACGAAGGACAGCACGTGGTCCAGCTGCCCGGGCCGGTTGGTCGGCACGACGGCGGAGACCGTGCGAGCGCCGCGGGGGGTGGCGAAGCGCGTACCGGCCAGCAGGGCGTCGAGGCGATGGCCGACGGTGTGGGCGGACAGCACGGCGCGCTGCAGGAGCACGCCGGTACGGTCGCGCAGCTCCGGCTGGCGGACGTAGGCGTAGAGGCTGCGCGCCTCCTCGGCGGCATCGCCGGCCGACGACCCCGGGGCGAGGTCGCCGAAGGCGGCGGCGACCGCGTCGTTGCGTCCGGTGACGAAGGGCGTCCGGCTCGCGGCGAGCTGGAGCACCTGGGCGGGCAGCGGGTCGTCCGGCCGCACCGACGGGACCAGCCAGGCGGAGGCCGAGCGGTACGCCGCCCGCAGGGTGCGCTCGTCGGCCCGGCCCGCGATCCGGGAGGTGAGCGCTCGCGTGTACGCCGCCACGACGTCGGCCTTCTTGCCGTAGACAGCGAGCCCGAGTGCCTGGGCCGCCTTGAGCGCGGGCTGCACCTCCTCGCCCGGCGGGGTCGGACCGGCCACGAGCAGGCCCACCTCGGCGGCGCGGACCGACCCGTCGCCCCCGGTGGGTGCGTACAGCCGGGGCTGGACCCCGTGCGGCAGGACCTCGACGCCCGCCCCGGGCAGCGCCGCTCGCCAGGCGTCGCGGCGGCGAGGGTCGACGGTCCACACCGACGTGACGTCGGTCAGGCACGGGGCCAGCGCGGCGACGCAGTCGACGTCAGCGGTGTCCCAGACGAGGACGACGCCGCCGGTCGCGCCAGCCGCCGTCACGAGTGCCCGGACGGCGGCCGCGTCCCAGCCCAGACGCAGGGCCTCGGTCGTGAGCAGGACGACGTCCGGCGCCGCCCGCAGCGCCTCACCCCAGGTCGAGGGGGACACGGGCGTCTGGCACCACTCGAAGGCGAGGGCGGCAGCGAGCGTCGGCTCGCAGGCCACGACCGCCCGCAGCTCGCGGCGGGGCGCAGCGACGGCGGTGTCGTCAGGAAGGCGGCCCAGCGCTGCCGTCCCGGCGGGGGGTGGCACCGGCCGCCACGCGGCCAGCAGGTCCCAGCCCAGACGCCCCCTGCGGGCAGGCTCGCGAGCGGCCCGACGGACGAGCCCGGCGCTCCGGCGTACCCGGTTGAGGATCACGCGGCCCGAGCATGCCAGATCGGCTCAGTCGCGACGCCCCCGCCCGACCCCCTCCTGGTGGCGGCGAAGCGAGCGGCGACGGTACATCTCACGATCGGCCGCGGAGAGCAGCGTCTCGAGGTTCCCCTCGTCCCAGGGGGCGAGCATCGCGCCCCCGACGCTGACCATCGCCGGCCAGACCTCCGGCGCGACCGGCGGCTCCGCGCGCAGCCGATCGCCCACGCGCCGCTCGAGGTCGACCGGCGCGGCACCGGGTCCCTGGCCGAGCACGCAGAACTCGTCCCCACCGAAGCGGGCCACCACGTCTCCGGCCCGAACCACCGAGGCCAGCGCCTCAGCCACCGAGGTGAGCACGGCGTCGCCGGCGGCGTGGCCGACCCGGTCGTTGACCTGCTTCAGACCGTCCACGTCGACGAAGGAGGCGTAGACGGCGTTGCCGGCGCGACGACCGGACGCGACGAGCGCCGGCCCCAGGAGCATGAGGCCACGCCGGTTGAGCAGCCCCGTGAGGTCGTCATGGACCGCAGCCGCCTGGGCCGTCGTGAGCGCGGCGTCGAGCTGGTCGAGGCCACGTCGTCGGGCGAGGTTGATCGCGGCGCCGAGCACGACGGCGGCGACCATCCCGTACACCCAGTGCAGCATCGGCTGCCCGGACAGGCTGGTCGCCGCGACCAGGACCCAGGCGGCGACCGTGACCAGGACCGCGCCGATGGCCCACCAGGTCGCCAGCAGGCCGGCCGCGAGGGCGACGACGACGAGCATGACGCTGCTGGTCTGCCACGCCTGCTTGGTCAGCCCGAGCTGCAGCAGCACGTTGGCGGCCAGGACCCCGCCCATGGCGGCGGTGACCCAGTGCGCGTCGCGGTAGGCCACTGGCCGGCGGTACGTCCGCCAGGAGGTGGCGAGCAGACCCGCTGCGCTGATCGCCGCCACGGTGGTCGTGACGGCAGCGGTCGAGCCGGTCAGGACGAAGGGCTGGATGCAGGCGCAGACCCCCAGGACGACGCCGAGCAGGCCGGCGGTCTCCGGGACCACGCCGGCGACGGCGGCGTCGTAGCGACGTACCGGGTCCACCCTGTCCCATCGACGCAGGCCGGGCGGGACTTGACGGACGACCCGACCTGCAACCTATGGTTGCACCACTGCGGCAGGGCCGATAACATGCAAGGGTTGGTTGCACATCGGAAGGTCGCGCATGGAGCACGGATCCCTGTCCCGACAGGTCTACATCGCCGCCTCGCCCGCGGTGGTCTACCAGGTGGTGAGCAGCCCCGAGCACCTCGCGACCTGGTGGGTCGAGGCGGCCGAGTTCGAGCCGGCTCCGGGGAGCACCGGAGTCCTGTCCTGGGGCGCGACCGGCTGCCGCACCGAGGTGGCGCTCACCGTCGTCGAGGCGGTCCCCGGCGAGCGCTTCTGCTTCCGCTGGGTCTACCCCGAGGGGCAGGCGGCGACGTCGGAGAACTCCATCCTCGTCACCTTCGATCTCCTCCCCCAGGGCGAGGGCACCGTGCTGCGGGTCACCGAGGAGGGGATGCGCGAGAAGGGCTGGGACGCTGCCGTCCTCGAGGAGTACTACAAGGGTCACTCCGAGACCTGGGGCCGGCTGCTGGCCGGACTGCCGGCCTATGTCGCGTCGCTGGCGAAGCGGTGAGGGAGGGCTCCGTGACCCGCACGGTCGACGACGCGCTGTGGGCCGCGATCGGCGACCCGACGCGACGCCACGTCCTCGACCTGCTGCTCGCCGAGGGCCCCGGCTCGGCCAGCAGCCTGAGCCGGCAGCTGCCGGTGACCAGGCAGGCGGTCGCCAAGCATCTCGCGGTGCTGGAACGCGCCGGCCTCGTGGCCCCGCAGCCATCGGGCAGGGAGGTCCGCTACGACGTGGACGCCGAGCAGTTCGCCCGCGCGGTCGCGCAGCTGGCCAGCATCGGGCAGGCGTGGGACGCCCGCCTGCGCCGCATCAAGGCCATCGCCGAGGCGATCGAGCGCGCTGCGACGTCCTAGTTCACGACACGACTCAGCGCACGACACGACATCAGGAGGACGACCATGCACGACATCCGCCACCGCGTAGGGGTCCTCGCCCCGCGGACGCAGGTCTACACCATGCTCGCCTCCAGGTCTGGTCTGGAAGCGGTCTGGACCGACCACGTCGAGGGCGAGAGCGAACCAGGGGCCAAGCTCGCCTTCTACTTCGGCGGGCCACAGCCCGCAGCCGTCATGGAGATCCTCGAGCTCTCACCTGACGAGCGCGTGCGGTGGGGCTGCGTCGAGGGCCCGCAGGAGTGGGTCGACACCACGCTCACCTTTGACATCAGGGAGTCCGACGCAGAGACGGTCGTGCTGTTCACCCACGCCGGCTGGGAGGAGCCCAGCGAGTTCATGCACCACTGCAGCACCAAGTGGGCCACCGTCCTGATCGGCCTGAGGAGCGGGCTCGAAGGCGGGTCCTTCACGGCCTTTCCGGACGACGCCCGGATCAGCAGCAGTTGGCGCTAGGCGCCGCGCGTCAACCCCCGCCGGGTCGCGAGGGTGAGCGCGAAGTCGCCCGCAGCGTCGGTCAATGTCCGGGTGACGTCGAAGCCGGCGGCGACCAGCTCAGCGGCCAGCGATGCCGGTCGGAACTTCGCCGAGATCTCCATGCGCAGCTCCTCACCGCTGGCGAGGTCGAAGGCGAGGTCCGCCCCGGGGATCGTGACGTGCATGGGGGTCTCGGCCCGCAGCCGCAGGTCCATGCGCTCCATGCGCGGATCCCAGAACGGGACATAGCTGAACGCGTCCAGGTCGAAGTCCGCCCCGAGCTCCCGGTTCAGGACCCGCAGGGAGTTGCGGATGAACTCGGCTGTGACGCCTTCGGGGTCGTCGTAGGCGGCGACGAGGCGGTCCACCGGCTTGACCAGGTCGGTGCCGAGGAGCAGGGAGTCACCGGGCTCCAGCGAGTCGGCCAGGGCGCCGAGGAAGGCGGCCCGCTCCTCGACGTAGAGGTTGCCGATCGTGCTGCCGAGGAAGGCGACCATGCGCCGACCGCCCTGCGGCAGCTGGCCCAGGTGCAGGGTGAAGTCGCCGACGAGTGCGTCGACCTGCACGCCGGGATAGCGCAGGGACAGCTCCTCCGCGGCCGTGCGCAGCGTCGACTCCGAGACGTCGACGGGCACGAAGCGGCGCAGGCGCCCGGCCGCGACGAAGGCATCCAGCAGGGTGCGGGTCTTGTCGCTGGTCCCGCTCCCGAGCTCGACGACCGTGGTGGCGCCCGAGAGCTCGACGATCTCCGCGGCGTGGGCGCGCAGCAGCGCACGTTCGCACTCGGTCGGGTAGTACTCCGGCAGCCGGGTGATCCGGTCGAACAGGTCCGAGCCGCGCGCGTCGTACAGCCACTTCGGCGGCAGGCTCCGCGGTTGCTCCCCCAGACCGCGCCGTACGTCGGCCACGAGGCTGGTCGCCGACCAGTCGGGATCGAGCAGCACGCTCACGCTCGGCGTGCGGGACGCGCTCACGACACGCCCCCGGCCGGTGCGGGGGCGCCACCGTCGGCCAGCCGGACTCCCGAGAGCGCCCAGCGGGACTGGTGCGGGAAGAAGTTGCGGTACGTCGCCCGCGCATGCCCCGGCGGCGTCAGCGCGCACCCGCCGCGCAGCACCATCTGGTTCGACATGAACTTGCCGTTGTACTCACCGATCGCACCATCGGCGGGGTGGAAGCCCGGATAGGGGTGGTAGGCCGACGACGTCCACTCCCAGCAGTCTCCGTAGACCTGGCGCAACCGCCCCGTGCTCGGTCCCGCCGCACGGGGGTGGTAGGTCCGCGCGTCGGCCAGGTTCCCGCCGCTGGTCGCGGCGTCGGCCTGCCCGTCCGCCACCACGGCGTGCTCCCACTCGGCCTCGGACGGCAGACGCTTGCCCGCCCAGGTGGCGTACGCCTCGGCCTCGTAGAAGCTCACGTGGCTCACCGGGAGGCCGGGGTTGACCGGCCAGGTGCCGTTGAGGCTGTGCTCGAACCAGGTCCCGTCCACCTCGGTCCAGTAGAAGGGCGCGCGCCATCCCTCGGCGGTGACCTTGGCCCAGCCGTCGGAGAGCCACAGCTGCGGGCGCCGGTAGCCGCCGTCAGCCATGAAATCCAGCCACTCCCCGTTGGTGACCAGCCGGTCCGCCAGCCGGTAGGGCTCCAGCCACTGGCGGTGCCGGGGCTGCTCGTTGTCGAAGTGGAAGCCCGGGCCCTCGTGGCCCACCTCGACCAACCCGCCCTCGACGTCCACCCAGCCCAGCTCGCCGGTCTCGCAGGGCTCGCTGGGCGAACCGGCGTACACCGGTCGCAGCGGGTTGATCGAGAGCACGTGCTTGATGTCCATGAGGAGCAGCTCCTGGTGCTGCTGCTCGTGGTGGAAGCCGAGCTCGATGATCGGCGCGATCTTGTCGATCGTGCCGTCGTCAGCGGTCGATACCAGCTCGCGCATCCGGTCGTCGACGTTGCCGCGGTAGACGCCCACGTCGTGGGCGCCAGGGCGGCTGATCAGCCCCCGCTGCGGCCGCGCGAAGCGCGGGCCGATGGCCTCGTAGTAGCTGTTGAACAAGAACCAGTACGTCTCCTGGAACGGTGCGAAGGACGGCTCGCTGTCGGCCAGCACGAACGTCTCGAAGAACCACGTGACGTGTGCCCGGTGCCACTTGGTCGGCGAGACGTCCGGCATCGACTGCACCGTCTGGTCCTCCGGGGACAGCGGTGCGGCGAGGGACTCGGTGTGGCTGCGCACCTCGTCGTAGCGCTGGACCAGGGCCGCGGCGGTCCACAGGCCGGCGGTACCAGGGCCAGCGGTACCAGGGCCAGCGGTACCAGGGTCAGCGGTCATGACGTCTCCCCTCCTCGGGGCCTGCGGCCGGGCGAGAGTCGGCCGCTTCCACGAGCCTAGGCAGGGGTTCCGACAGGCGGCACCCCGAACGTGTGGACGTCAGGAGTTGTTCACCGATGGCCGGTCGCCCCGGTGTGACCACAGTGGCGTCAGAGGCGGGTGAGGTATCCATCAGGCGTCCGGCCGTCCCCGGTCTCGTCGTCGGGTGAGGGCGGCGACCTCCGCGGTGTTGCCGGACAGCTCGATGGCCCGGTCGTACGCCGCACTCGCGGCCTCGCTGCGGCCGAGCCGGCGCAGGAGGTCGGCACGGGTCGCGTGGAAGGCGTGATACCCGTCGAGGCTCCCCTGGAGACCCTCGACGGTCGCGAGGGCCACCGCCGGCCCGTCGAGCTCGGCGACGGCGACGGCCCGGTTGAGCGCGACGATGGGCGACGGGTCGAGGCGCACGAGCTGGTCGTAGAGGGCGACGATCTGCGACCAGTCGGTGTCGCGCGAGGTGCGTGCCGAGGTGTGCACGGCGCTGATCGCCGCGAGGATCTGGTAGCGGCCCACCGGGACCCCCGCCGCCAGGCGCTCCCTGACCAGGAGATGTCCCTCGGCGAGCAGCAGCGGGTCCCAGGCGGCCCGGTTCTGCTCGTCCAGGGTCACCAGCTCACCGCTCGGGGAGATCCGGGCGTCGCGTCGCGCCTCGGTGAGCAGCATCAGCGCCAGGAGCCCGGCCACCTCGCCGTCGGTCGGCAGGAGGTCACGCAGGAGGCGGGCGAGGCGGATCGCCTCGGCGGTGAGGTCGTGGCGCACGGGATCGGTCCCGGGACCGCTCGCCAGGTAGCCCTCGTTGAAGACGAGGAAGAGGACGGCGAGCACGCCGGACACGCGTGCGGGGAGATCGTCGGTGGACGGCACCCGATAGGGGATGCGAGCGGCCTTGATCTTGGCCTTCGCGCGGGTGATTCGCTGCCCCATGGCGCTCTCCTGCACCAGGAAGGCGCGAGCGATCTCAGCCACGGTGAGGCCGCCGACCATGCGCAACGTCAGCGCCACGCGGGCCTCCATCGCCAGCGCCGGATGGCAGCAGGTGAACATCAGCCGCAACCGCTCGTCGTCGATGGCGCTCGATGGCTCGGGCGGGCCCTCGTCGTACGGCATCTGGGCCTCCCGCTGCTTGCGGTCGCGCTTGCTCTCGCGCCGGAGCCGGTCGATGGCCTTGCGGTTGGCGGTGGTGGTCAGCCAGCCCCCGGGGTTCGGGGGTACGCCGTGGACCGGCCAGCGCTCGACCGCGGTCGCGAACGCCTCGGCGGCGGCCTCCTCGGCGACGTCGAGGTCACCGAAGCGCGCGGCGAGCGAGGCCACGACCCGCGCCCACTCCTCCCGGTGGGCCCTGGCGATCGCCTCCTGCGCCTCGAGGGGGCTCACTCGGCGAGGAACGGCCGCACCTCGACCTTCCGGTTGCATGCCTTCGACCCCTCGGTGGCCAGCTTGAGCGCGACGTCCAGGTCGGGCGCCTCGATGATCCAGAATCCGGCCAGGTACTCCTTGGACTCAACGAACGGACCGTCGGTGACCACCGGCTCCGTGCCGCGGTTGTCGATGACGGTGGCTGTGTCGGGCGGCCCGAGTCCCCCGGCGAAGATCCAGTGGCCCTCGGCCTGCAGCGCGTCGTTGAACACGTCGATGGCTGACATCTCGTCTGCGGTGGCCAGGCTGGTCGTGTCGTGGATCACGGACACCAGGTACTGCATCGTGGGCATCTCCCGCGTGCTCGGTGGCGCCCCGGCGGGCGGCCGCTCACCCCTTCAACGAACAAGGCAGGACCGATCCGACACCCCTCCATCGGAGGCGCCGATGCTATCGAGGACCATGGTCGGGCAGGGCCGTCCTCGAGGCTCTAGGACCGGCCTGTCAGGGCGACCTCCACCTGTGACTGCGCCTCGACGGCTCGGGTGAGCCAGGGCGCCGCGCCGAGCCTCTCGAACGTCTCTCTGGCGGACGTGATCGCCTTGTCGGCGTCGTCGGGCCGGGCCTGGCCGAGCAGCCATTCGGCGAGCTCGAGGCGAACCACGGCGGTGCGGAACGCGAGGTCGTGGTCCGCGAACTCCGACTCCGCGGCACGAAAGTTGGCCTCGACGGTGCCCGATGCTCCCGTCATCGCCTCCACGCGGGCATGGAAGCGAGCCGACTCCCCGCGCAGGGTCGGCGTGAGCTGACCCGGGTGCAGCTTCGCCGCCCAACTCAGGAGTTCGCCGGCCTTGGCGAGCTCTCCGAGCGAGAGTGAAGCCTCCAGCGCCTCCACGAAGCACCCCTTGATCCGTCGATCGATACCCACCTGGCTCTGGAGGGAGAAGCCTCTCTCTGCCGCGATGCGGGCTTGCTCGTGACGTCCTTGGTGGCGCAGCAGTCGAGCCGAGCTGTAGGCATGGGCCGCAACCAGCTCCGGGTCGTCGGTGTCCTGCTGCCAGTCCTGAGCCTCGAGGATGTGAGCCGCCCGTACCGATTCGCCGCGCTCGCACAGGAGGGGGACGGTCGAGACGGCCTCCCCGCCCGCGAACCTGCTGGCTTGCAGGCTGCTCGCCTCGTCGATTCGCTGAAGAGCCTCCGCCCACATGCCCAGCTCGACCAAGGAGGGGACCATGCCCAGCAGCGCCGTCACCAGCCGTTCGGTGTCGCCGCGCTGGCGAGCCCGTTGCTCGAGCTCACGGCAGACGGCGATGGACTCGGAGTAGCTCTCACACCCCTCGAGGGCGTTGGCGAGGTTGTTGGCGCTCCTCAGCCATTCCTCGGGTGAGTCGACTGCTCGGGAGAGGTCGACGGCGGCCTGGAGCAGCACCCTGGCCTCCACGAGTCGGCTGCGGCTCACCAGGACATTGCCCTTGCTCGTGAGGGCGCCGGCGAGCACGTCACCGAGCCCGAGGACCTCGGCGAGCCCGAGCGCGCGTTCCAAGGTCTCGGAGGCCTCATCGAGTTCCCCTCGCAGCATCTGCATCCGGCCCAGGGACGCGAGCGTCGCCGCCAGCTCTCGGCTCGGACCGTCGCGTTCCAGCGTCGGCACGGCAGCGCGCAGCCGGTTCGACGCCGTGTCCAGGCGAAGCTCGGCGACGTCGACGTCCGCGAGGGCGACGCTGGCCCGGGCCGAGGCCGCAGGATCGTCAGGCGCGGCCAGCTGGACGGCCAGTTCCAGACGACTGCGGGCGGCGACGGAGTCGCCGCTCTGCAGGGCGAGTACGCCCGCTCGCTGCAACAGTTCAGAGCGCAGATGGACGTCGTCGGCGGCGAACTCCGCCGCTTGGTCGAACTGGCGCAGCGCGTCCTCGGGGGCGGCGAGCGACGCGGCACGCTCGCCGGCTTGCACCAGGGCAGCGACCGCACGCGCGCGGGTCTCCACGACGTCAGGGGCGTCGGGGACGGCTGCGACCGCTGCGACGAGGTGCGCCGCAATGACCTCGGGCGCGTCCTCCTCGAGTCCCTGCAGCGTCGCCTCGAGCGCGGTGACCGCAGCAAGGTGACGTGCCCTTCGGTCGTGTCGGGAGAGCGTCTCGTACGCGAGCTGGCGCAACAGGTCCTGCAGGAATCCGTACTGTCCCCGCTCCGCCGAGCGAGGGTCCAGCTGGAGTGACAGGACCTCCTTGCGCACCAGGCTGGAGAGGAGAGGGTCGAGCTCTGCCTCGGCGACCCCCGTGAGTGCGGCGAGAGCCTGTTTGGTGAAGGTCTTGCCCAGCACGCACGCATCCTGGACGAGGCGTCGCTCCGGCGCCGGTAGCCCGTCGAGTCGGGCCGCCACCAGAGCATGCAGCGTCTCGGGCACCTCGAGGGTCTCGATCGCCCCGGTCGGCTGGTACACGGCGCCGGTCTGGACCAGAAGCCCCCGGTCGAGCAGCATGCGCACGGTCTCCACGGCATAGAGCGGCACACCCTCGGCGCGCTCCAGCACGCGGGCCTTCAACTCCTGGGGCAGGCCCGGCACGTAGCCCTCGAGAAGCCGGCTCATGTCGCTGTCGGTGAGAGGCTCGAGGCCGATCACCGCCGCATTGCGGACTCCACGGCCGAAGTTGGGATGGGAGTCGGCCAGCTCCGGGCGCGAGCAGGCGATGACGTAGAGGCGCTGGGAGGCCGACCACTCGAGCAGGAACTCGATGAAGGCGAGCAACCCCTGGTCCGCCCACTGCAGGTCCTCGAAGACGAGCACGACCGGCTGGACGTCGGCGAGCCGTTCGAAGAACATCCGCCAGGCGGCGAACAGGTCCGGACGGTCGGAGTCCACGCGCTCCTGAAGCCCGAGCAGGTTCGCCACACGAGGCCCGACCCAGGCTCGTTCGTCGGGGTCCGGCAGGTACTCCTCGAGGCAGGCGGCCAGCTTCTCCCGTGCCTCCTCCGGGTTCTCACCTTCGAGGATGCGCGCCCGCACTCGCACCATCTCGGCGAGGGCCCAGTAGGCGACGCCTTCGCCGTAGGACAGGCATCGACCGCGGTGCCACCAGACGCTCTCGGCCAGACCGTCGAGGTACTTGAAGAACTCCCAGACCAGCCGCGACTTGCCGATCCCGGCGATCCCCGTGATGTGCACGAGGTGGGCACAGCTCTCGTCGGCAGACGCGTGGAACAGCTCCTTGACGAGGCGCATCTCGCGCTCGCGGCCGACGAACGGAGCCTCGAGAGCCTCCGAACGTTGCGCTCCGCCCACGGCCGCGGTCACGCGTACCGCCCGCCACAGGAGCACCGGCTCGGTCTTGCCCTTCAGCAGGTGCTCACCGAAGGAGGAATAGGCGATGGCGAGGTCCGACGCGCGGCGAGTCGAGTCTCCGACGAGCACGGTCCCGGGCTCCGCGACAGCCTGGATCCGGGCGGCGGTGTTGACCAGGTCACCGGCCACCATGCCCTCCCCCTCCGCCGCGAGGTTCACGGCGGCCTCGCCGGTCAGGACGCCGGCACGTGCCTGGAGGCTGGGAACCCCCAACTCCTCTCCGAGCGCCGCCACGGCGCCGACGAGATCGAGCCCAGCCCGAACGGCTCGCTCCGCGTCGTCCTCCTGGGCTATCGGCGTGCCCCAGACCGCCATGACCGCGTCCCCGATGAACTTCTCGACGATCCCGCCGTACAACGCGACCAGTCGGCGGCAGTTGTCGTAGTACCGGGTGAGGATCTCGCGCACCTCTTCGGGGTCCCGCGACTCGGACAGGGACGTGAACCCCACGAGGTCGACGAAGACCACGGAGACCAGCCGACGCTCCGAAAGCGCTGCGAGCGGGCGCGGGCCCGAGCCGAGTGGCGCCGCCGCCGGGTCGAGCAGACCCAGCCCGCAGTCGCCGCAGAACTTCTTGCCCGGCGGGTTCTCGGATCCACAGCCTGGGCAGACAAGCGAGAGGGGAACGCCGCAGTCACCGCAGAACCGCTTTCCGGCTGGGTTCTGGGCGCCGCACGAGGCGCACGTGACCATGGCCGGAGCCTACGCTGACAAGATCGCAGCTCCGATCCATCCGGCCACACCGTTCCATCCGGCCACACCGTGGTGGAGCTGAGGGGACTCGAACCCCTGACCCCCTGCATGCCATGCAGGTGCGCTACCAGCTGCGCCACAGCCCCAGCCGCCCTCGCGGGCGAGCCAACAGGATAGC
>DATJPE010000056.1 GCA_035506535.1 Actinomycetes bacterium
TCGACGGTGACCGACTTCGCGAGGTTGCGGTGCTGGCTATTCGACGGTGACGGACTTCGCGAGGTTGCGGGGCTGGTCGACGTCGTAGCCCTTGGCCGCGGCCAGCTCGCAGGCGAAGACCTGCAGCGGGACCGTCGTGACCAGGGGCTGCAGCAGCGTCGGGACGGCCGGGACGCGGATGAGGTCGGAGGCGTACGCCGCCACGTCCTCGTCGCCCTCCTCGGCGATGACGATCGTGCGGGCGCCCCGCGCGCGGATCTCCTGGATGTTCGACACGATCTTGTCGTGCAGCACGCTCCGCCCCTGCGGTGACGGGACGACGACGACGACCGGCAGCCCCTCCTCGATGAGCGCGATGGGGCCGTGCTTGAGCTCCCCGGCGGCGAAGCCCTCCGCGTGCATGTACGCGAGCTCCTTGAGCTTCAGCGCGCCTTCGAGCGCCACCGGGTAGCCGACGTGACGGCCGAGGAACAGCACGGTCTTGGCATCCACCAGCTCCCTCGCCAGGGCGCGTACGGGTTCCACGGTGTCGAGCACGAGGTCGACCCGCTCCGGCATCCCGGCCAGCAGGCGTACCTGCTCGGCGACCTCGTCGCCCCACTTCGTGCCCCGCACCTGGGCGAGGTACAGCGCGACCAGCTGCACCGCGACGACCTGGGTCAGGAACGCCTTGGTCGACGCGACGGCCACCTCCGGCCCGGCGTAGGTGTAGAGCACGGCGTCGGACTCCCGCGGGATCGTCGACCCGTTGACGTTGCTGATCGCGAGTACCCGCGCACGCTGCTCGCGGGCGTGCCGGATCGCCATCAGCGTGTCCATCGTCTCCCCGCTCTGGCTGATCGCGACGACCAGCGTCGAGCGGGTGAGGATCGGGTCGCGGTAGCGGAACTCCGAGGCCAGCTCGACCTCGCAAGGGATGCGGGTCCAGTGCTCGATCGCGTACTTCGCCAGCAGGCCCGCGTGGTACGCCGTCCCGCACCCGATGATGACGATCTTGTCGACCTCACGCAACTCGCCGTCGGAGAGCCGCATCTCGTCGAGGGTCAGGGTCCCGTCCGCGCCGATGCGTCCGCGCAGGGTGTCCGCAACGGCGCGAGGCTGCTCGGCGATCTCCTTGAGCATGAAGTAGTCGTAGCCGCCCTTCTCCGCGGCGCTGGCGTCCCAGTCGACATGGAAGGCACGGACCTCGGCCGGCTCGCCCTCGAAGGTGGTGATGGTGACGCCGTCACGGCGCAGCTCGACGACCTGGTCCTGGCCGAGCTCGATCGCGTCGCGGGTGTGGGCGATGAAGGCCGTCACGTCGCTGCCGAGGAAGTTCTCCCCCACGCCCACGCCCACGACGAGCGGGCTGTTCCGCCGCGCCCCCACGACGACGTCGGGCGCGTCGGCGTCCACCGCGACCAGGGTGAAGGCTCCCTCCAGCCGGCGGCAGACGAAGCGCATCGCCTCGGCGAGGTCGCCGAGCTCGTCGTAGGCCTCGGCGACCAGGTGCGCCGCGACCTCGGTGTCGGTGTCGCTGCGAAACTCCCGCCCCCGGGACTCGAGCTCCGCGCGCAGCCGCGCGAAGTTCTCGATGATCCCGTTGTGGATCACCGCGACCCGGCCGGCGTCGTCCAGGTGCGGGTGGGCGTTGCGGTCGGTCGGGGCCCCGTGGGTCGCCCAGCGCGTGTGGCCGATCCCGACGGTCGCCGGCGGCAGCGGGTGTTCCTTGAGGGCCTTCTCGAGGTTGACCAGCTTGCCGGCCCGCTTGGCCACCGCGAGCGCACCGTCGGAGACGACCGCCACCCCCGCGGAGTCGTAGCCGCGGTACTCCAGGCGCCGCAGCCCCTCGAGGACCACGTCCAGCACGGGCTTGTCCCCGACGTACCCCACGATGCCGCACATGAGGCCCAGGGTACGGGCTGGCCGCACCCACCCCCGGCTTCGACGACCAGCGGCCGTCGGCCAGGATGCGGGCGTGACCGCCGCCGACACGAACGCCCCCGACCCCGCCGCCGCCTTCGTCTCGCCGCTCGCGACCCGGGCGCGCGCGGCCCTGGACGCCGCGGCCACGGACCTCGTCGCGCTGTCCCACGCGATCTCCGCGGACCCGGAGCTGGCGTATACGGAGGTACGCGCCGCCGCGCGCTGCGCCGACCTCCTGGAGCGGGGCGGTCTGGCGGTCGAGCGGGGCGCCTACGGGCTGCCCACCGCGTTCGCGGCCCGGGTCGGCAGCCACGGTCCGCACCTCGTCGTCTGCGCCGAGTACGACGCCCTGCCCGGCGTCGGACATGCGTGCGGTCACAACGCGATCGCGGCGTCCGCGGTCGGCGCGGGGCTGGCGCTGGCCGCGGTCGCCGAGGACGCGGGGCTGCGCGTGACGGTGCTGGGCACGCCGGCGGAGGAGAGCGGCGGCGGCAAGGTCGACCTCATCCGCGCCGGGGCGCTGGCCGGCGTCGACTTCGCGATGATGGTCCACCCCTCCCCCTTCGACGACTTCGCGACGCCGGGCCTGGCCATCGAGGAGTGGGAGGTCGTGTGCACCGGCCGTGCGTCGCACGCGAGCTTCGCACCGCACCTGGGACGCAACGCGCTCGACGGTGTGGTCGCGGGCTACACCGCGCTGGCCATGCTGCGCCAGCACCTCGCGCCCTGGCAGCAGGTCCACGGCGTGATCACCGAGGGCGGGCAGGCGCCCAACGTCGTCCCGGAGCGCGCGGCCGCCAGCTACTACCTGCGGGCGGCCACCCACGAGGAGCTCGAGGAGCTGCGGCGACGCGCACGGGCGTGCCTGGAGGGCGCCGCGGTCGCCACCGGCACGACGGTGGACATCCGCACGGTCGGGCACGTGTACGACCCGGTGCGCGCAC
>DATJPE010000057.1 GCA_035506535.1 Actinomycetes bacterium
ACCGACCTCCACCAGATCTTCAGCCAGGTCTCCTTCGTCAACGTGGTCGCGCTCGACGAGCTGCTCAACGTCGGGGGCGAGAAGGGCGACAAGCTCAGCCTGGTCGACACCCTCGAGGACACCAAGGCCGAGGACCCGGTCGCCGCGTTCGAGTCCGAGGAGACCAAGTTCCTGCTCGCGAAGGCGATCAACACCCTCCCCGAGCGGGAGAAGATCGTCGTGACGCTCTACTACTACGAGGGACTCACGCTCGCGGAGATCGGCCAGGTCCTCGGGGTGACCGAGAGCCGGATCTGCCAGATGCACACCAAGGCCGTCCTTCAGCTGCGCGGCAAGCTCGCCGAGGCCTCCGACTGACCGACCCGGACACGCGCGGACGCGGGCGGGTCACCGCCAGGGCGGCGGTGGCCGGGATGTCCGCGTCGGTGCGCCGGTCAGGCGCAGCCAGAACGACTTCGCGGGGCCTGGCCGGCCGGTCGCGGCCGGCGTCGACGCCCTGGGGGTCATCGCGTCGGACCCGCTCACCGGGGCGCCGAGAGGGAGCAGTACCGGCGCGGGCAGGTCGAGGAAGGACAGCGGGTCCAGGTACGTCGCTCCTCGCAGCACGCCCCAGTGCAGGCAGGTCCGCCCGCAGTGGCCGGTGACCGGTTCGAGCCGACCCAGCAGCTCGCCTGCCAGGACCACCTCTCCGACCGTCACGACGGGGTCGACCGGTTCGTAGGTCTCCCGCAGTCCGCCGGTGGAGACGACGACGACGACCCCCTGGTCCGCGACCTCGCCGGCGAAGCTCACCCGCCCCGCCGTCGCGGCACGGATCGGGTCGGTCGCCGCCGCGGCCAGGTCCACCCCGCGGTGCCCGGCGGAGTAGGGCGAGGCGGGTGGGTCGAACCCCCGAAGGACCTGGGGGAGGCCGTCGACGGGGAAGCGCCACGGCGGCTCCGCGTGGGCGCGAAGCGTCGAGATCGTCGCGACGGCGAGGACTGCGGCCGCGAACAGACGTACGAGCGGGGTCATCCGGCCAGCGTGCCGGCACGCGGACCCGGCGGGGCGCCCGGGTGCTCGGGCTGTGGAGCGGGCCGCCCTGTGGACGACCGGGCTCGCGGGCCGCGGTCGACCCCGGCGGGCGCCGCCCCGTACACTCGAGGCACGGCCCGGCTCGTCCGGGTCGAATTCGCACGCCCTCCTCGCCTTCGGGCGGGAGGCCGCTCGGTCCCTCGGACCCCGAGGGCTCGGCCGCGCAGGGCGTCAGGCGCCTGGGACAGCCGTCCCGGGCGGTGGAACCGAGTGCCGGGGGCCTGGGCGGCCCCCGCGAAGGAGCGTGCCTCGGCCATGGCCGTCGTCACCATGAAGCAGCTGCTCGAGAGCGGTGTGCACTTCGGGCACCAGACCCGTCGCTGGAACCCGAAGATGAAGCGGTTCATCTTCACCGACCGCAACGGCATCTACATCATCGACCTGCAGCAGTCGCTGACCTACATCGACCGCGCGTACGAGTTCGTCAAGGAGACGGTGGCCCACGGGGGCTCGATCCTGTTCGTCGGTACGAAGAAGCAGGCCCAGGAGGCCATCGCCGAGCAGGCCACCCGGGTCGGGATGCCCTACGTCAACCAGCGCTGGCTCGGCGGGATGCTCACCAACTTCTCCACCGTCCACAAGCGCCTGCAGCGCCTCAAGGAGCTCGAGAGCCTCAACTTCGAGGACGTTGCGGGGTCGGGCATGACGAAGAAGGAGCTGCTCGTCCTTCACCGCGAGAAGGAGAAGCTCGAGCGCACCCTTGGTGGCATCCGGGACATGAACCGGGTCCCGAGCGCGGTCTGGATCGTCGACACCAAGAAGGAGCACATCGCCGTGGGCGAGGCCCGCAAGCTGGGCATCCCGGTGGTCGCGATCCTCGACACCAACTGCGACCCCGACGAGGTCGACTACAAGATCCCCGGCAACGACGACGCCATCCGCTCGGTGGGTCTGCTCACCCGCGTCGTGGCCGACGCGGTCGCCGACGGCCTGATGGCGCGCGCCGGCGCGTCCCGGGGCGATGCGAAGCCCGGTGAGCTCGGCAGCGACGAGCCGCTGGCCGACTGGGAGCGCGAGCTGCTGGAGCACGCCACCGCGACCGCCGAGACCGCCGCGGCCGCCGCGACCGCCGAGACCGCCGAGACGACCGCCACGCCCGCGGCTGAGCCGGCCGAGTGAGCCACCCCCGACCTGACCGCACTGCACGAGAGACGAGAGCGAACAACCATGGCTGAGTTCACCGCCGCGGACGTCAAGCGACTCCGCGACGCCACCGGGGCCGGGATGATGGACGCCAAGCGCGCCCTGGAGGAGGCGGCCGGCGACTTCGACCAGGCCGTCGAGGTCCTGCGCGTCAAGGGCCAGGCGAAGGCCGCCAAGCGCGGCGCCGAGCGCACCGCCGGCAACGGGCTGGTGGCCGCGGCCGAGGGCGCGATGATCGAGCTCGGCTGCGAGACCGACTTCGTGGCCAAGAACGAGCAGTTCCAGACCCTCGCCGGCGACATCGTGACGCACGCGGCGTCGGTCGGCGTCGGAGTGGTCGAGAAGCTGCTCGGCGAGAGGCTGAAGGACGGCCGTACGGTCGCCGAGAGCATCGACGCCCTGTCCGCGGTCATCGGCGAGAAGCTGGAGCTGAAGCGCGCCACCTTCGTCGACGGCCAGGTGGCGACCTACCTGCACCGGAAGGCGTCCGACCTGCCTCCTCAGGTGGGCGTCCTGGTGGGCTTCGAGGGCGAGGATGCCGAGGCCGCCCGTGCCGCGGCCATGCAGGTGGCCGCGCTGCGCGCGCAGTTCGTCACACGCGAGGAGGTGCCGGCCGAGGTGGTCGAGACCGAGCGGCGCATCGCCGAGGCCACGGCGCGCGAGGAGGGCAAGCCCGAGGCCGCCCTGCCGAAGATCGTGGAGGGGCGGGTGAACGCCTTCTTCAAGGACAACGTGCTGCTCGAGCAGGCCTCGGTGCACGACAACAAGAAGACCGTCAAGGCGATGCTGGACGAGGCCGGGGTCACGATCACCCGGTTCGCCCGTTTCGAGGTCGGCGAGATCTGAGCGACACTTCGGTTCCAGGCACATCGGTACCAGGCACAGCGACCCTGACGACGAGGAGGCCCCGACCGTGGCGGAGAGCGACATCGGCGGGGCCTTCTCCGTCCCCGCGCCGGACCTGCTCGCCGCGGTGCACGACATCGAGGTCAGGGGCGGCTACGACCGGGTCCTGGTGAAGGTCTCGGGAGAGGCCTTCGGCGGCGGCGCCGTCGGTGTCGACCCCGACATCGTCGTCGACATGGCCAGGCAGCTCGCCTCGGTCGTGCGCACGGGCGTCCAGGTCGCCGTGGTCGTCGGGGGCGGGAACTTCTTCCGCGGGGCCGAGCTGTCCCATCGCGGGATGGACCGCGCCCGCGCCGACTACATGGGCATGCTCGGCACTGTCATGAACTGCCTCGCTCTGCAGGACTTCCTGGAGAAGCAGGGCATCGAGACGCGGGTGCAGTCGGCGATCGCCATGGGCCAGGTGGCCGAGCCGTACATCCCGCGGCGGGCCATCCGCCACCTGGAGAAGGGCAGGGTCGTCATCTTCGGCGCGGGCGCCGGGATGCCGTACTTCTCCACCGACACCGTCGCCGCCCAGCGGGCTCTCGAGATCGGGTGCCAGGTGCTGCTCATGGGCAAGAACGGGGTGTCCGGCGTCTACGACGCGGACCCGCGGACGCACCCGGAGGCCAAGCTCTTCGACGTCATCACCTACGCGGAGGTCATCCAGCGGCGACTGCAGGTCGCTGACGCCGCAGCCTTCAGCCTGTGCATGGACAACCACCTCCCGATCGTCGTCTTCGACCTGCTCGTCGACGGGAACATCGCGCGCGCCGTGCGCGGTGAGAGGATCGGCACGCTGGTGACCTCGGCCGCGTGATGAGGAGACGACGGTGATCGACGAGACCCTGCTCGAGGCCGAGGAGAAGATGGAGAAGGCCGTCTCGGTCGCGAAGGAGGACTTCTCCGGCATCCGTACCGGCCGCGCGCACCCGGCGATGTTCAACAAGATCATGGTCGACTACTACGGGACGCCCACCCCGGTCGTGCAGCTGGCGTCCTTCAACATCCCCGAAGCCCGGATGGCGGTCATCTCCCCCTACGACAAGACCTCCCTCGGGGCCATCGAGCGCGCGATCCGCGACAGCGACCTCGGCGTCAACCCGAGCAACGACGGCGCGATCATCCGGGTCGTCTTCCCGCAGCTGACCGAGGAGCGTCGGCGCGACTACATCAAGGTGGCCCGCCACAAGGCCGAGGAGGCGCGCGTCTCCGTGCGCAACATCCGCCGCCACGCCAAGGACGAGCTGGACCGAATCATCCGCGACGGCGAGGCCGGCGAGGACGAGGCCCGCCGTGCGGAGAAGGAGCTCGAGGAGGTCACTCATCGCTACGTGGCGCAGATCGACGAGCTGCTCAAGCACAAGGAGGCCGAGCTCCTCGAGGTGTGAGCCTCGATGAGTCGGCGACCCACGTGACCAGTGAACCCGTCCCTCTCGTACCCGCCACCGCGCCCACGCAGGTCGTGAAGGGACTCGAGGTCGTGCCGTCGCGGGCCGGTCGTAACCTGCCGATCGCCGCCGCTGTCGGCGTGGGGCTCGGCGCGCTCGTCCTGATCACCCTGCTCACGCGCAAGGAGCTGTTCGTCGGCGTCGCCGTCGCAGCCATGCTCGTCGCGATCTGGGAGATCGGGTCGGCGATGCAGCAGCGCGCGATCCGGCTGCCCTACGTGCCGGTCGGGGTCGGGACCGCGGCGATGCTCGTGGCGGCGTACGCGCAGGGCACCGACGGCCTGGTCGCGGCCTTCGGCCTCACGGTCGTCGCGATCCTCATGTGGCGGCTGCTCGACGGTCAGGAGGGCTACCTCCGCGACGTCACCGCCGGGGTCTTCGTGACGGCGTACCTGTCCCTGCTCGCCGGCTTCGCCATGCTCATGCTCGCCGCGGACGACGGACCGCAGCGGATCATCTTCTTCATCCTCGTCGTGATCTGCAGCGACATCGGCGGGTACGCCGTCGGCGTGCTCGTCGGACGCCACCCGATGGCGCCGTCGATCTCGCCCAAGAAGTCCTGGGAGGGCTTCGGCGGCTCGGTCGCCTTCTGCGTGCTCGCCGGCGCGATCGGGATGCCCCTGCTGCTGCACGGCCAGTGGTGGCAGGGCGCGCTGATCGGGCTCGCGATGGTGTGCACCGCCGTCCTCGGCGATCTCTCCGAGTCGATGATCAAGCGCGACTTGGGCGTCAAGGACATGGGACGCCTGCTGCCCGGACACGGCGGGCTGATGGACCGCCTCGACTCGCTGCTGCCGTCGGCGCCGGTGATGTGGCTGCTGCTCGTCGCGTTCCTGTCGTGACCGGCGGCTTCGTGCCCGTCGGCGAGCCGGTACGTCCCGCGCCGGGCACGCTGACCTTCGACGCCCCGCGTCGGGCGAAGCCCCCGCTCCACCTCGCCGACCTCACGGCGGCCGAGCGCCGGGCCCGGGTCGAGGAGATGGGAGAGCCGGGCTTTCGCGCCGCGCAGGTCTCTCGTCACTACTTCGAGCGTTTCGCCGCGGACCCGCAGACGTGGACCGACGTCCCGGCGGCGACCCGGTCGGCCCTGGCCGCGGCGCTGACTCCTGAGCTGCTGCACCTCGTCAAGCATGTCTCCTGCGACGACGGGATGACCCGCAAGTACGTGTGGCGGCTCTTCGACGGTGCGCTGGTGGAGTCGGTGCTGATGCGCTACCCGGGCCGCACGACGGTGTGCGTCTCCTCCCAGGCCGGCTGCGGGATGAACTGCCCGTTCTGTGCCACCGGGCAGGCGGGGCTCACCCGCAACCTGTCGACGGCGGAGATCGTCGAGCAGGTGGTCGTCGCGGCGCGCGAGCTCGCGCACGGGGAGATACCGGGCGGCCCGGGCCGGGTGAGCAACGTCGTCTTCATGGGCATGGGCGAGCCGCTGGCGAACTACCA